>CALMNS010000668.1 GCA_937871635.1 uncultured Solirubrobacter sp. | reverse complement strand
CTCGCGCTCCACGGGCGTGAGCGGCTCGGTCGCGTCGTCGTCCTCGTCGTCGAGCTGCCCGCCGACCTCAGCGAGACCGGGCGCGAGCTGCTCGCCGACCTCTTCGCGATCGTCGAGGAGCACCAGGACGACGGCGCCATCCCGATCGACCGCGACCGCGTCGTCGAGGCGTTCGTCTTCGCCTACGAGCACCACGGCGATCAGCAGCGGCGCTCCGGTGAGGACTTCATCACCCATCCCGTCGGCGTGGCGAAGATCTGCGCGGGGATGCGGCTGGACACCGAGACGCTCTGCGCCGCCCTGCTGCACGACACGGTCGAGGACACCTCGGCCTCGCTGCAGGAGGTCGAGACCCAGTTCGGCGAGGAGATCGCCGGCCTCGTCGACGGCGTCACGAAGCTCACCGGTATCACCTTCCAGTCGCGCGACGAGGCGCAGGCGGAGAACTACCGCAAGATGATGGTGGCGATGGCCACGGACATCCGGGTCATCCTCATCAAGCTCGCCGACCGCCTGCACAACATGCGCACGCTGGCGGCGATGCCGAAGCAGAAGCAGATCGAGAAGGCCAAGGAGACCCTCGAGATCTATGCGCCGCTCGCGCACCGGCTCGGCATCCACGCGATCAAGTGGGAGCTCGAGGACCTCGCCTTCGCCAGCCTGCACCCGCGCAAGTACCAGGAGATCAAGGGCCTCGTCAGCCAGCAGCGCGAGGAGCGCGAGCGCTACGTCGAGAAGGCGGGCGGCTACCTGACCAAGGAGCTCGAGGCGCTCGGCATCCGGGCCGAGATCTCCGGCCGGGCGAAGCACTTCTACTCGATCTACTCGAAGATGACCAAGAAGGGCCGCGAGTTCAACGAGATCTACGACCTGACCGCCATGCGGGTCATCGTGGACTCCGTCAAGGACTGCTACGGCGCCGTCGGCGTCATCCACTCGCTCTGGAAGCCGCTGCCCGGCCGCTTCAAGGACATGGTGGCGATGCCGAAGTTCAACATGTACCAGGCGCTGCACACCACGGTGATCGGGCCCGAGGGGCGCCCGCTCGAGATCCAGATCCGCACGGGCGACATGCACGAGACCGCCGAGTTCGGGGTCGCCGCGCACTGGACCTACAAGGAGGGCCCGGGCAAGGGCAAGGCGGCCAAGTCGGACTCCTCCGAGGCGAAGCTCAAGTGGCTCAAGTCGCTGCTCGACTGGCAGCAGGAGGTCTCCGAGGACCCGAGCCAGTTCACCGACCAGCTACGCTCAGAGCTCGTCGAGGACGAGGTCTTCGTCTTCACGCCCAAGGGCGAGGTCAAGTCGCTCGCCGCGGGCGCCACGCCGCTCGACTTCGCCTACGAGGTCCACACGGACGTCGGGCACCGGTGCGTGGGGGCCAAGGTCAACGGCAAGATCGTCCCGCTGCACTACGAGCTCAAGTCGGGCGACATCGTCGAGGTCCTCACCTCCAAGCGCGACCGCGGCCCGAGCCGCGACTGGCTGGCGGTGGTGCGCACGACACGCGCGCGCAACAAGATCAAGGCGTGGTTCAAGGCCGAGTCGCGCGAGGACTCCGAGCACACGGGCCGCGAGCTGCTGCAGGAGCACCTCAAGAAGCAGGGCCTGCCCGCCCAGCGCATCACCGGCTCGCCGCTGCTGGCCGACGTCATCCGGGAGATGGGCTTCCGCAAGGCCGAGGACTTCTACATCGCCCTGGGCGGCGCGAAGATCTCGCCGAAGGTCGTTGTCAACAAGGTCATGCAGCGGCTCAAGCAGGGGGAGGGGGTCGAGGACGACTCGATCCAGACCGCCGCCGACGAGCTGATCTCCGAGCGCCGCCGCGCGCCGCGCCGCCGTCCCGACTCGAACTCGACCGCCTACGGGATCCGGGTCGACGGGATCGACGACGTCCCGCTCCGCCTGGCGAAGTGCTGCCGCCCCGTCTCGGGCGATCCCATCGTCGGCTACGTCTCGCTCGGCCGCGGGATCACCATCCACCGCGAGGACTGCCCCAACGCGGTGGCCCTGCGCAAGGACCCCGACCGCTTCGTGGGGGTGGACTGGGAGGGCGACAACGAGACGTCGTTCAAGGTCGAGCTCCAGGTCGACGCCTGGGACCGCCACCGCCTGCTCGAGGACCTGTCGCGGACCTTCTCCGAGGCCGGGATCAACATCCTCGAGGCGCGCTGCACGGTCTCGCACCCGATGGTCCGCAACCGCTTCGTCGTCGAGGTGGGGGACACCGGCTCGCTCAAGGCGGCGGTCAACCGGCTGCGGGCGATCGAGGCGGTCTTCGACGCCTACCGCGTCACGCCGCGCTAGCCCCGCGCGCGCCCGGTCGGCGCGCTCTTCGCGGCTGGGCTACGCGATGACGCGCAGGCCGCCGGGCTCGATCCCGAAGACCGCTTCGGCGTGCTCGCCGATGTAGTCACCGTCGACCTGCACCGGCAGCGGGCGCTCGTCGGCCGAGCGGATGACGACCTCGCGGGCACCCTCGAAGCCGCTGACCCGCCGGTGGCGCGCCACGGTCGGGCGGCCGGAGAGGATCCGCCACAGGACCGTCGGCATGTCGATCGCGTTCGCCCGGTCGAGCACCACGCCGGACAACGTGCCCGAGCCGATCCCGGCGCCGGGCATCAGGCGGACGGGCCGCCGGCGGAAGAACGTGTACGGGTCGGCGTTCTGCACGAACGCGCTCACCCCATCGAGCGGCTCGGCCCGGCCACCGTCCACGGAGGCGGTGAGCCGCGGCGGGCGCACGACGTAGGAGCGCAGGAAGGTCGAGATCCCGGCCTCGGCGAAGTACCAGGCGCCCAGGCGGGCCTTGAGCAGCGGGTGGCGGTCGACCCGCTCGACCACGCTGGCGTCGAGCCCGACGCCCCCCGCGAAGACGAAGGCGCGGCCGTTGACCCGCGCGAGGTCGACGTCGCGCGGCGCGAAGTCGTCGGCCAGGCGCAGGAGGTGCTCCGTGGCGTCGACCACGTCGTTCGGGATCCCGAGCATCCGCGCGTAGACGTTGGTAGCCCCGCCCGGCAGCACCGTGAGCGGGGTCCCCGAGCCGGCCAGCCCGTTGGCGGCCTCGTTGACCGTCCCGTCGCCGCCGAAGGCGACCACCACGTCGTAGCCCTCGCCGGCTGCCTCGCGGCACAGCTCGGTGGCGTGGCCCCGGCGCTGGGTGTCGAGGGCCTCGACCTCGTAGCGGCCCTGCAGCGCGTAGATGACCAGGTGCTTGAGCCGGTCGGACATCGTCGTCGCGTACGGGTTGACGATGACGAGCATCCGCCGGGTCGGGCGCTGGGCGAAGTCGCCCAACCGCTCGAGCTGCCCGAGCTTCTCCACCGTCGTCTGGATCGCCATCGACTAGGCCAGACACCGGCCGCGACGGCCCGTTACGGCACTCACAACCACCCGCGGTAGCGAAAGTACGACAGCGATCCGACGAGGACGCCGACCAGGACGCCGATCACGATCCAGAACGCCTCGATGTCCCCTTGGCCCGGGACCCGGACGTTCATCCCGAAGATCGACGCGATCAGCGTCAACGGCAGCATGATCACGCTGAACGCGGTGAGCACGCGCAGCGAGTCGTTGACCCGGTGCGAAAGCACCGACTCGTTGGTGCCCTCGAGCGCCTCGACGACCTCCTTGTAGTTCTCGAGCAGGTCCCACACCCGCTCGGAGGCGTCGTTGATGTCGTCGAAGTAGATGTCGAGGTCGTCGGCGATGTAGCGGGTCTTCGTGCGCTCGAGGTCGCGGAACGCCGCGCGCTGGGGCCGCACGATCTTGCGGAAGTTGATGATCTCCTGCTTGGCGTTGGAGAGGTCGCGCACCACCTTGTCGGACTCGCCCTCGAAGATCGCGTCCTCGAGCCGCTCGAGCTTGTTGCCCATCTTGCGCAGCATGGGGAAGGACGCGTCCACGTTGGCGTCGACGATCTTGTAGAGGAGGTAGCCCGGGCCCTTGGCGAAGAGCTCGTCGCGGGTCTCCTCGTTCGTGCGGCAGCGCTCGAAGAGGTACTCGACCGGCTGCAGCGGCTCGTTGGGCAGGGTGATCAGGAAGTCCGGTCCCACGAAGAGGTCGAGCTCGGCGGCGTTGAGGCGGCCGACGTTCTTGTCGTAGCGCGGGAAGTGGAGGACGATGAACAGGTACTCGTCGTACTCGTCGACCTTCGGTCGCTGGTTGCGCGACAGGACGTCCTCGTAGTCGAGCGGGTGGAAGTCGAAGCGCTCCTCGAGCCAGGTCTGGTCGGCGCTGCGCGGCCGCTCGATGTTGATCCACCGCAGGCCGGGGGACTCGACGACCTCCACGCGCGGCGCGTCGCGCTCGACGCGCGCGTCGCTCAGCCCGGCGCGCGCGCGCCGGAGGCGGGGCTTGGGGAGGCTCGGCATCCTGCGGTCACTCTATGCAGTAGCCTCGACGTCACATAGCTGGACGCATCAAGAGGGGTGGAGGGAATGGCCCGACGAGACCCCGCCAACCACTCCGGTCGCTGAAGCGGCCGGAAACGGTGGCAATTCCAACAGGCTCCAAGACGACAGCCTGGGAGATGCGCGGGGTTCGCGACATCGGCAGTCGCCCGCGTGCATCCTCCGGGCGGAAAGCGATCCCAGTGCCGGCAGATGCCCTGAAGTGCAAGGAGTGCAGGACGGAGTACCCCCTCGAGGCGAGGTACGTGTGCGAGCGGTGCTTCGGCCCGCTCGAGGTGGCCTACGCGCCGCTGACCGCGACGGGCGAGGAGCTGCGCCGCCGCATCCAGGCCGGGCCGCACACCCTCTGGCGCTATGCGGACTTCCTCCCCTGCGACCCCGACCGCCCGCCCGCCGCGGCGCTGCCGACGGGCTGGACCCCGCTGATGCGCGCCGACCGGCTGGCCGAGCGCCTCGGGCTCGGCCAGGTGTGGGTCAAGAACGAGACCGCGAACCCCACCCACTCCTTCAAGGACCGGGTCGTCTCCGTCGCCCTCGCGCGGGCGCAGGAGCTCGGCTTCGAGACCCTCTCCTGCGCGTCGACGGGCAACCTCGCCAACGCCGTCGCCGCCCACGCCGCCGCGGCGGGCCTGCCGGCCTACGTGTTCATCCCGGCCGACCTCGAGGAGGCGAAGATCCTCGCCACCGGGGCCTACGGCGCGCAGGTGGTCGCGGTGCGCGGCAACTACGACCGGGTCAACCGCCTGGTCACCGAGCTCTCGGCCGACCGCCCGTCCTGGGCGTTCGTCAACGTCAACGTCCGGCCGTACTACGCGGAGGGATCGAAGACGCTGGCCTACGAGACGGCCGAGCAGCTCGGCTGGGAGGTCCCCGACCGGGTAGTGGCGCCCGTGGCGTCCGGCTCCCTGTTCACCAAGGTCGCCCGCGGGTTCGAGGACTTCATCGAGGCCGGCCTGGTCGCCGAGGGCTCCCGCGTGCCGGTGATGAACGGCGCCCAGGCCGCCGGCTGCGCGCCGGTGGCCACGGCGTGGGAGGCGGGCACCGACGTCTGCCGCCCGGTCAAGCCGGACACGATCGCCAAGTCGCTGGCCATCGGCAACCCCGCCGACGGGCCCTACGCCGTCGAGCTCGCGCGCCGGACGGCGGGCGCGATCGACGCGGTGACCGACGCCGAGATCCGGTCCGGGATCCGCCTGCTGGCCGAGACGACCGGCATCTTCACCGAGACGGCGGGCGGCGTGACCACCGCCGTGCTGGCCAAGCTCGCCGAGCGCGGCGACATCGGGCGCGACGAGCGCGTCGTCCTCTACATCACCGGGGACGGCCTCAAGACGATCGACACGGTCCGGGGCACCTTCGAGGTTGCCGAGATCGAGCCCAGCGTCGAGGCGTTCGAAGCGGCCGTCGACGCGCCCGCGCCGCGCGTCGCGGCGACGGCGGGGGTCTAGGCGTGGCGATCACGGTCAAGATCCCGACCCAGCTGCGCGATGCCGCCGGCGGCCAGCCGACCGCGGCGATCGAGGGGGCCGGGACGGTGGGGGAGGTCCTCGGCGCCCTCTACGAGCAGCACGGCGAGCTGCGCACCCGGATCGCCGACGAGGACGGCGAGCCGCGCCGCTTCGTGAACGTCTACCTCGGGGGCGAGGACATCCGCTTCCTCGACGGCCTGGACACCGCCGTGCCCGACGGGGCCGAGCTGACCATCCTCCCGGCGGTGGCCGGCGGCTGAAGGGCTGAGGTCAGGGCGCCCGGCGACGGGCCGGCCTGAAGTCGTCGGCCCCGATGAGGTCGAGCGCGAGGGCCTCGGCCATCCGGTCGGCGAGCAGCGTCATGCCCTCCGCCACCGACGCCTCGTAGGCGGCCAGGATCGACTGGCGCGCCTCGAGCCGCCCGGCCTCGAGCTCCTGGGCCCCGACGTGGCCCTCGAAGCACGACTCGCACTCGGGGCACCGGAGCCGGACCCCGCCCGGCCCGCTCGACCGCAGGGCCTCGGTGAGCACCGACGCGCAGTTCGGACAAGGCTCCACGCGACGGACGGTACGCCCGGGTCCGGATAGACTCCGGCGCAGCAGCGCCCGCGCCCGTAGCTCAGTGGATAGAGCGCCCGCCTCCGGAGCGGGAGGCCGAAGGTTCGAATCCTTCCGGGCGCGTCACGCGATCAGAGGCAGCGCAGACCGTTGAGCACCCGGAAGGTGTAGCTGCCGACGCCGTCGCGTCCGCTGATCTTGAACCGCCCACCGAAGTACTGGTTCTCGGGATCGTCGCAGTACTCGTACTCGTCGCCGGCGATCGCGAAGTCGCAGACCCAGTGGCGATAGTCGTATCCCGGACGGGCCCGAGCGAGCCCTTGCGGACGGCACGACGGCACGACCTCGCCGGCGGCCGTGTCCTCGTAGTATTTCGACACCGCATCGCGGGTGTTCGCTTCGGCCTGACGCTTGCTCAGGTGGCTTTCCGCGGAGGCGGCCTGCGGGAAGCAGGCCGCGACGACAAGGCACCCGGCTATGAGGAGTCCTTTCATGGCGCACTGAACGACGCGGGGTGTCGGATCCTTCCATGCGCATCGCGATCGTCTCCGACACCCACCTCCCCAAGGGCTCGCGGGCGCTGCCGGACTCGTGCGTGGCGCGCTGCCGTGCCGCGGACCTGATCCTCCACGCCGGCGACTTCATCCGCCTGGCCGTCCTGCACGAGCTCGAGGCGCTGGGGCCGCCGGTGCACGCGGTGCACGGCAACGTGGACGACGCCGCGGTGCGGGCGGTCCTGCCCGAGCGGCGGACGGTGGAGCTGCCGGGCGGCGTGAAGATCGGGATGGTCCACGACGCCGGTCAGCGCGCGGGCCGGCTCGCCCGCCTGCGGCGCGCCTTCCCGGGCCACGCCGCGGTCGTCTTCGGCCACTCGCACCTTCCGCTGCACGAGCGCGACCCGGCGGACGGCCTCACGATCTTCAACCCCGGGTCGCCGACAGAGCGCCGGCGCGCCCCCGCGCACACGATGGGGGAGGCCGTCCTCGAAGGCCGGGACCTCACGTTCGTCATCATCGAGCTATGACCCTCACGCTGGGCACCGGCCCCCTCGCCGCCACACCGGGCGGCGCCCTCAACTTCTCGCTCGACGAGGCGCCGAAGCACCGCATCCTCTTCGACCCCTACCCGCGCCGGCTGCGCGCCGTGATCGGCGACCGCACGCTGCTCGACACCACCGGCGCCCGGCTGCTGCACGAGACGGCGATTCCGCCCGTCGCCTACGTCCCCATCGCCGACCTCGACGCCTCGCTGCTCGAGCGGACCGAGACGCGCACGCACTGCCCCTACAAGGGCGACGCGACGTACTGGTCGGTCCGGCTCCCCGATGGCGAGGTCCGCGAGGACTTCGTCTGGACCTACGAGTCGCCGATCGAGGGCTCGGAGTGGCTCGAGGGCTACGCCGGGCTCTACTGGGACCGCGTCGACGAGGTCTACGTCGAGGAGGAGCGCCAGCTCGGCCACCTGCGCGACCCCTACCACCGCGTCGACGCGTTCGAGAGCTCCCGCCACGTCGTCGTCCGGGCGGGCGGCGAGGTCGTCGCGGAGACCCACCGGCCGGTGATGCTCTTCGAGACCGGCCTGCCGGCGCGGCCCTACGTCCCGCGGGCCGACGTGCGGCCGGGCATTCTCGCGGCGGGCGACAAGCGCACGATCTGCCCGTACAAGGGCGAGGCCGTCTACTGGTCGGTGGCCGGCGTCGCCGACGGGGCGTGGAGCTACGAGACCCCGCTGGCGGAGGCCATGCGCGCGCAGGGGCACGTCGCCTTCGACGGCGACGGCATCGAGGTGGAGGTCCACTGAGTGGCCCCCTCCGCACCTCCGCCGCGGCTCCGGCGGGCCGGGTTCGCGGAGGGAGCCACTAGCGTCCGGAGGGCATGGACCTCTCGCTCTTCTTCGCGGGCACCGGTGGCTCGGTGCCCACCGCCCGCCGCGGGCTGCCGGCGCTGCTCGTCCGGGCGGGAGCCGACCGGCTCCTGTTCGACTGCGGCGAGGGGACCCAGCGTCAGCTCCTGGCCAGCGTCGGGCTCTCCGAGCTCGACGCCGTCTTCATCACCCACTTCCACGCCGATCATTGGCTCGGGCTGCCGGGGATGCTCAAGACCTTCGACCTGCGTGGGCGCGAGCGGCCGCTGAGCGTCTACGGCCCGCCCGGGCTCAAGGCCCTCTTCCAGGCGCTGCGCCCGGCGCTGGGCCGGACGACCTATCCGCTGGCCCTCGAGGAGCTCGACCGCCACGAGGAGGTCTCCTTCGGCGACTACGCCGTCGCGTCGTTCCCCGTCTCGCACCGGGTCCCCGCCTACGGCTACGCGCTGATCGAGGAGGACCGGCCGGGGCGCTTCGACCCCGCCGAGGCGATCCGGCTCGGTGTCGCCCCCGGCCCCGACTTCGGGCGCCTGCAGCGCGGGGAGACGGTCGGCGGCGTCGCGCCGGAGCAGGTCATCGGCGAGGACCGGCCCGGCCGGCGGGTCGTCCTCTCGGGGGACACGGCGCCGTGCCAGGAGCTCGAGGTGCTCGCCGACGGCGCCGACGTCCTCGTCCACGAGGCCACCTTCCTCGCCCCGGACGCCGCCCGCGCGCGCGAGACGGGGCACTCGACCGCCGCCCAGGCCGCCGAGCTCGCCCGCGCCGCGGACGTCAGCCTGCTCGCCCTCACCCACCTCTCCACCCGCTACTTCCCGCGCGACGTGCGCGCGGAGGCCAAGGAGGTCTTCGACCGCACGGTCGTCCCGCGCGACTTCGACGCGATCGAGATCCCGTTCCCCGAGCGGGGCGCCCCGGAGGTCGTCGGGTGGTCGGAGGGCGAGCCGCACGCCGGCCGGCCCGTCGCCGCCGAGCCGTCGTGAGGCGCTGCTAGGTTCCTGCGGACCATCCTTTAACCCGGTCCCGAGAGGCCAGGAAGGAGCCGACCCCCGATGTCCGAGAAGGTCGTCCTCGACGCCGAGGACGTGCGCCGCACGCTGGTGCGGATCGCGCACGAGATCGTCGAGAAGAACCCGGACGGCGACGTCGCCGTCGTCGGCATCCACACCCGCGGCGCCGTGCTGGCCGCCCGCCTGCACCGCCTCGTCGCCGACCTGCTCGACGCGCCCCCGGCCGAGGTGCCGCTCGGCTCGCTCGACATCGGCTTCTACCGCGACGACCTCGGCCTGCGCGACGGCGCCGGCCCCGTCCTCCAGGCCACCGAGCTCGAGTTCGCGCTCGAGCCGCACACCGTCGTGGTGGTCGACGACGTCCTCTACACGGGGCGGACGGTCCGCGCCGCCATCGAGGCGCTCTTCGACTACGGCCGCCCGGCCCGGGTCCAGCTCGCGGTCCTCGCCGATCGCGGCCACCGCGAGCTGCCGATCCGCCCGGACTTCGTGGGCAAGAACCTCCCGACGGGACGCGACGAGCGCGTCTACGTGCGCCTGCGGGAGACCGACGGCGTCGACGAGGTTGCCATCGCCGCCTTGGAAGGAGCCGTGGCCTGATGCGGCACCTGCTCTCCATCGAGGACCTCGATCGCGCCGACGTCGAGCGGATCCTGGACCGCGCGCGGGCCTTCACCGAGGTCTCCGAGCGCGAGATCAAGAAGGTGCCCGCCCTGCGCGGCCGCCGGGTGCTCAACCTGTTCTACGAGGCCTCGACCCGCACCCGCTCCTCCTTCGAGCTGGCCGCCAAGACGCTGTCGGCCGAGGTCATCAACTTCGTCTCCTCCGGGTCGAGCGTCGAGAAGGGCGAGTCGCTCAAGGACACGGTGCAGACGCTGTCGGCCTACCGCCCGGATCTCATCGTGGTGCGCACGCCGCACGTCGGCGCCGCCGGGCTCGTCGCGCGCTGGACGCCGGCCGGGGTGGTCAACGCCGGCGACGGCAAGCACGAGCACCCGACCCAGGCGCTGCTCGACGTGCACACGCTGCGCGAGCGGCTCGGGACGCTCGACGGCCTCGACATCTGGATCGTGGGCGACGTCCTGCACTCGCGGGTCGCCCGCTCGAACGTCCTCGCCTTCCAGATGATGGGCGCGCGGGTCACCGTCTGCGGGCCGCCGACGCTCATCCCGCGCGGCTTCGAGGCGCTCGGCTGCGCGGTCGAGCACACGCTGGACCGCCTCGGGGAGGCCGACGTCGTCTACGCGCTGCGGATGCAGCACGAGCGGATGACGGACTCCTTCGTCCCCTCGCTGCGCGAGTACGCCGCCGTCTACCAGATCGACGGCCGCCGGCTCGGCCCCCGCCAGGTGCTCATGCACCCCGGGCCGGTCAACCGCGGGGTCGAGCTCTCGGCCGAGGTGATCGACTCCCCGCAGGCGCTCATCGGCCAGCAGGTCGCCGCCGGGGTGGTGGTGCGGATGGCGGTGCTCTACGAGCTCCTGGCCGGCCGCGCGAGCGGGGACCGCGCGCCGACGACCCGGGCGGGCGGGATGGAGTACGCGTGAGCCCTCCCCGCCTGTTCTGGAAGGCGCCGCCGCCCGGCGACGTCCTCGTCCGCGGCGCCCACGTCCTGGACCCGCGGGCCGGGATCGACGCACCGCACGACGTCCTCGTCCGCGCGGGCGAGATCGCCGAGCTCGCCGCTCCGGGCTCGCTCGAGGCCCCGGCCGGCGCCGAGACGCTCGACGGGGCGGGGCGCCACCTGCTCCCCGGGTTCGTCGATCCCCACGTCCACCTGCGCACCCCGGGCCAGGAGCACAAGGAGGACCTCGACTCGGGGACGCGCGCGGCGGCGGCCGGCGGCTTCGTCGCGGTGGTGGCGATGCCGAACACGAACCCGACGGTCGACGACGCCTCCGTCCTGCGCGCGCTGCGCGAGGCCGCCCGCCGCGAGGCGCGGGTGCCCACCGGGTTCTTCGCCGCCGTCACCCGCGGGCTGGCCGGCGACGCGCTGACGGAGATGGCCGAGCTGCGCGAGGAGGGCGCCCTCGGCTTCACCGACGACGGCAAGCCCGTCTGGCGGGCCGGGATGCTCCGCAAGGCGCTCCAGTACCAGAAGCTCTGCGGCGGCCTCGTCGCCCTGCACGAGGAGGACCCCTCGCTCTCGGGCGCCGGCGTGATGCACGAGGGCGAGGTCTCCGCCCGGCTGGGGATGACCGGCATCCCGTCCATCTCGGAGTCCACCTCGATCGCCCGCGACGCGGCGATCGCCCGCTACGAGGGCGGCCGGATCCACGCCCAGCACCTCAGCGCCCGGGAGTCCGTCGAGGCGGTCGCCGAGGCGAAGGCGCAGGGCGTCGCGATCACCTGCGAGGCGAGCCCGCATCACCTCACGCTGACCGACACGGCGATCCTCGAGGCGCTCGACACCCGGCTGAAGATGAACCCGCCGCTGCGTACCGAGCACGACCGGGCCGCGCTCATCGAAGGGCTCCGCGACGGGACGATCGACTGCATCGCCACCGACCACGCTCCGCACGCCCGGGAGGAGAAGGAGGTGCCCTTCGAGGAGGCGCCGATGGGGACGACGGGGCTCGAGACCGCCTTCGCCGCGGTCTACTCCGGGCTCGTGCGCCCGGGGATCCTCCCGCTCGGCCTGGTCGTCGAGAAGCTCAGCGCCGGGGCCGCGCTGCTCGGCCTCCCGTCGCCGTCCGTCGCCGTCGGCGCGTCGGCCGACCTTTGCCTCGTCGACCTCGAGGCGACCTGGGAGGTGGGGGAGGCCGGCTACGAGAGCCGCTCGGAGAACTGCTGCTTCGCGGGGCGGACGCTGCACGGCCGCGTCCTCGCGACGCTGGCGGCCGGGTCCGTCGTCTACCGGGAGCGGGCGTTCGCGCTCGGGGTCGCGTAAGTGACGTCGTGGTCGAGGCGCCGCGAAGCGCGACGAGGACCGAGCTTGCGAGGACGGGAGGCCGACAGCGGTTATGTCCTCTTGGAGGACGGCACGCGCTTCGACGGCGAGCTCGCCGGCGCCCCGGTCGAGGCGACGGGCGAGGTCGTCTTCACCACGAGCATGTCGGGATACCAGGAGTCGATGACCGATCCGAGCTTCGCGCGCCAGCTCGTCACCTTCACCGTGCCGCACGTCGGCAATTACGGGGTGCGCGCCGCCGCCATGGAGTCCGACCGCATCCACGCCGCGGGGGCGATCATGCGCGACGCGACCAACGACGCCGACGCCCCGGGCGCCGAGGAGGGCTGGCTCGACTGGCTCGCCGCGAGCGCCGTCTCGGCCATCTCGGGGG
>CALMNS010000667.1 GCA_937871635.1 uncultured Solirubrobacter sp. | reverse complement strand
CGCCTCGACCGAGCCGCGGTCGGTGACGTCGAGCGCCGCCGCGGCGGCCTCGCCGCCCGCCGCCCCGATCGCGTCGACCACCGGCGCCGCCCGATCGACGTCGCGGGCGGCGACCACCACCGTGGCGCCCGCCTGCGCGAGGGCGTGGGCGAACCCCTCCCCGAGCCCCCGGTTCGCCCCGGTCACCACGGCCACCCGACCCGTCAGGTCGAAGGCCGCGAGGACGCCCATCAGGCGGCGACCGACCGCGAGCTCGCGAGCGAGCGCGGCGTCATCCGCCGGATGTAGCTCCGGTAGGCCTCGATCTCCTCACGGGCGCGGTCCTCGTCCCAGGCCAGGTGGCGCATGGCGACCTCGGCCGCGACCTCGTCGGCGCCGACGGCCACCTTCGAGTTCATCCCCACCATCGTGCGCCGGAGCATGAGGTCGGTCAGGTTCTGCGCCAGCTCCACGCGGAACGCGAACAGGACCTCCGCCTTGATCGCGCCCGTCTCGGGGTCGAGCGGCTCGAGCAGCGAGGGGTCGTCGCCGACCGTGTCGAGCACCTCGACGGCGCGCGAGCCGTAGATGCGCACGAGCCGCTCGGCGGCCGGCGCGGGCAGCCCGCTGGCGGGCACGAACTGCGCGCGGAAGGCGCCGAGGTCCCCCATCGCGCCGCCCGGCAGCGACTCCTTGCCCGTACGGCACTTGGGCGACGAGCGGCCGAGCTTGTCGAACACCTTGTCGACGCACTGCTCGGCGAGCGATCGGTACGTCGTGAGCTTGCCGCCGATGATGGTGAGCAGGCCCTCGAGCTCCGGGGCATGGTCCTCGATGATGTGGCGGCGCGTGATCCCGCCCTCGCCGCCGTCGGAGACGTGCGGCAGCGGGCGCACGCCGGAGTAGGTGTAGAGGACGTGGTCGCGGGTGAGCCCCGCCCCCGGGATGACCTGGTTCGTCTCGGAGATCAGGTACCCGATCTCGGACTCGTCGGCGACCACCTCGTCGAGGTCACCCGCGTAGCGCTTGTCGGTCGTCCCGATCAGGAACAGGCCGTTCCACGGGACCACGAAGTACGGGCGGCCGTCGTCGGCCTCGATGTAGAGCGCCTCGCGCGGCGCGCCCGGGAAGCGGCCGACGACGATGTGCGAGCCCTTGGTGCCGCCGATCCGGCGGGCGGCCTCGGCGTCGCTCGTCCCGTGCAACACCTTGTCGACCCACGGGCCGGCGGCGTTGACGACGAGCGGGGCGCTGGCGGTGTGCGTGCGGCCGCCGTCGAGGACGTCGGCGAAGCGGACCCCGACCACGCGGCCGCCCTCGCGCACGAGCTCGGTGACCTTGGCGTACGGGACGACCGTGGCGCCGCGGCGCCGGGCGTCGAGCGCGTTCTCGACCGCCAGGCGCTCCGGGTACTCCGCCTGGGCGTCGAAGTAGACGGCGGCGCCGCGCAGCCCGTCGGGGGTCAGGCCCGGCTCGCGCTCGCGCGCCTCCTGCGGGGAGAGCATCCGGTGGTGGTCGAGCGACTTGTCGACCGACAGCGCGTCGTAGGCCACCATCCCGAGCCGGACGAGGCGCGGCCCGCGCTTGTCGTCGGCGTAGATCGGGATCATGAACTCGAGCGGGCGCACGAGGTGCGGCGCGATCCGCAGGAGCCGCTCGCGCTCCTTGAGCGACTCGCGCACCAGGCCGACCTCGCGGTGCTCGAGGTAGCGCAGCCCGCCGTGGATCAGGCGGGTCGACCAGCTCGTCGTGCCCGCGGAGACGTCCCCCTTGTCGAGCAGCAGCACCTTCAGCCCGCGCATCACGGCGTCGCGCGCGATGCCCGCCCCGTTGATGCCGGCGCCGACGACGATGACGTCGAACGGGACGTCGGTCAGGTTGGCGGTGATCACGCGCGGCACGTCCTTGAGATAGTACGGCGATGAGCCCCTTCGCGGCCGAGATCGTCGGCACGGCACTGCTCATCGTGTTCGGCTGCGGGGTGGTCGCGAGCGCCACCCTGGCCTTCTCGAACTCCTACGAGGGGGGCTGGCTGATGATGTCCATCGGCTGGGGCCTCGCCGTCACCGTCGCCGTCTACACGGTCGGCGCCATCTCGGGCGCCCACATCAACCCGGCGGTCAGCATCGGCCTGGCCACCGCCGGCCTCTTCGAATGGAAGGAGGTGCCCAGGTACGTCGCCGGCCAGTTCATCGGCGCCTTCCTCGGCGCCGTGATCGTCTTCGTCGCCTACTACGCGCACTGGGGTGCGACCACGGGCGAGGGCTCTGCCAAGACGAAGCTCGGGGTCTTCTCCACCGCGCCGGCCATCCGCAACCCGGGCGCGAACCTCGTCACCGAGATCGTCGCCACGCTCGTCCTCGTCTACGGCGTCATGGCCATCGCCACGAACTTCGGCGATCCCGTCGGCTCGACCGCCCTCCAGGATGCCTTCGCGGTGTCCTTCGTCCCGCTCGTGGTCGGGCTCCTCGTGCTCGCCATCGCGGTCTCCCTCGGCGGCCCGACCGGGTACGCGATCAACCCGGCGCGCGACCTCGGCCCGCGCATCGCCCACGCCATCCTGCCCATCCCCGGCAAGGGCGGCTCGGACTGGGGCTACGCCTGGATCCCGGTCGTCGGCCCGATCGTGGGCGGCCTCCTGGCCGCCGGCCTCTACAAGATCACCCTCGGGTGAGGAAGGAGCACCCGCATGGCTGACCACGTCGCGGCGATCGACTCGGGGACCACCTCGAGCCGGTGCATCGTCTTCGACCACTCCGGCTCGATCGTCGAGATCGCCCGCTCAGAGCACGAGCAGATCACCCCGAAGCCGGGGTGGGTCGAGCACGACCCGGGCGAGATCTGGGCGAACACCGAGGCGGTGCTGCGCGAGGCGATGGGGAGCCTCGACGGGGAGCTCGTCGCGATCGGCATCACGAACCAGCGCGAGACAGCGGTGGCCTGGGACGCCGAGACGGGCAAGGCGATCGGCAACGCCATCGTCTGGCAGGACACCCGCACGGACCGGATCGCGCGCGAGCTCGGCGGGGACGAGGGCCCCAACCGGATCCGCGACATCTGCGGCCTGCCGCTCTCGACCTACTTCTCCGGCCCCAAGTGGACCTGGATGCTGCGCGAGACCGACGGCCTGCGCGAGCGCGCCGAGCAGGGCGAGGTCCTGTTCGGGACGGTCGACTCCTTCCTGATGTGGAACCTGACCGGCGAGCACCTCATCGACGTCACCAACGCCTCGCGCACGATGCTGATGGACCTCGACACGCTCCAGTGGTCCGACGAGGCGCTCGAGCTCATGGAGATCCCTCGCGCGGCGCTCCCCGAGATCCGGTCCTCGTCGGAGGTCTACGGCGAGTGGGAGGGCATCCCGGTCGCCGGCGTCCTCGGCGACCAGCAGGCCGCGCTCTTCGGCCAGACCTGCTTCGACCCGGGCGACGCGAAGAACACCTACGGCACGGGCTCCTTCCTCCTGGTCAACACGGGCGAGGAGACGGTCCGCACCCAGGACCTCCTGACCACGGTGGCCTACCAGCTCGGCGACGAGAAGCCGGTCTACGCCCTCGAGGGCTCGATCGCCGTCACCGGCGCGGCGGTGCAGTGGCTGCGTGACCGCCTGGGGATCATCTCGGACTCCGCCGAGGTCGAGGCGCTCGCGCGCACGGTCGAGGACAACGGCGGAGTCTACTTCGTCCCCGCCTTCTCGGGGCTCTTCGCGCCCTACTGGCGCTCCGACGCGCGCGGGGTCATCGTCGGCCTGAGCGCCCACTCCAACAAGGGCCACCTCGCGCGGGCGACCCTCGAGGCGACCGCCTGGCAGTCGCGCGAGGTGGTCGACGCCGCCAACGCGGCCGCCGACGTCCCGTTCACCGACCTGAAGGCCGACGGCGGCATGACCGTCGACGAGACGCTCATGCAGTTCCAGGCCGACGTCCTCGGCGTCCCCGTCATCCGGCCGGTCGTCACCGAGACGACCTGCCTCGGCGCGGCCTACGCGGCGGGCCTGGCCACGGGCTTCTGGTCCTCGACCGACGAGCTGCGCGAGAACTGGGCGGAGGACAAGCGCTGGGAGCCCCAGATGGACGAGGACGAGCGCGAGCGGCAGTACGCGCGCTGGAAGAAGGCCGTTCAGCGGACGCTCGACTGGGTGGAGGAGGAATGACGGCTGCTACCGTGACATCACCATGAAGCAGGTCACGCTTCGGCTCGACGACGATCTCGCGGCCGACCTCGCCGCCGACGCGGCCCGTCTAGGCCGCAGCGTCAACGCACACGCCGCAGTCGGCCTGCGCGCCCTCGTCGATCCGACCGCCGAGGGTGAAGAGCTCGATCGAATCCGTGCCCGGCTGCGTCGCGCGGGGCTGCTTGAGGAGTGGCCCCGAGGCGAGCGTGAGCGACCGGATCCCGAGGACGTCGCCGCAGCACGGGCC
Organism: uncultured Solirubrobacter sp.; assembly: GCA_937871635.1. Classification (GTDB taxonomy): domain Bacteria; phylum Actinomycetota; class Thermoleophilia; order Solirubrobacterales; family Solirubrobacteraceae; genus JACCYI01. The sequence continues at coordinate 10,962 of CALMNS010000667.1, read as the reverse complement.
GCCGGCGCCACCGGGACCATGCTCTCGGACATCGTGAGCGACGAACGCGGACCGCGCTGAGCCCGTTCGCAGACTCCTCGGCACTGGTCAAGCTCTACGTCGACGAACCCGGCAACGAAGCGATCCGAGCGCTGAAGGAGACGACGGTGAGCGCGCTGGCGCGCGTCGAAGTGCCCGCGGCGCTGTGGCGCAAGCGTCGAGTCCGCGAGCTCTCGGCACAACAGGCCGGTCACCTCGTGCGGGAGTTCGAAGCCGATCTGCTCGGGACGCCGAGCGAGCCGCCGCGCTTTGCGGTGGTCCGCCCGACGTCCGCCGTCCTGGACGCCGCGGCGCAGCTCGTGGCGGCGCACGGTCTCCGCGCCTACGACGGAGTCCAACTCGCCAGTGCGCTGGCCGCCGAGGACTCGCACTTCGCCTGCTTCGACTCCGACCTGCGCGTGGCGGCTGCCGCCGAGGGTTTCGAGCTCGTCCCCTGAAGCACGCGTGGTCGCGGACCCGAAACGGCACAGCCCCGGTCAGGACGGCTCAAGCGGATCGCGCGTCGACGAAAGCGGCCGGCCCGGAGGCCGGCCGCCCGCGCCGAGCACTACTTCTGGTCGGACCCCTTGTCGAGGTCCCCGAGGTCCTCGAAGCCGCCCCCGGTGCTGCTCCCCGTGCCGAAGCCGGAGCCGATCTCCTCGAGCTCGGCGGTGTCGAACCCGGGGCCGAACCCGCCCAGGGAGTCGCCGTCGGACAGGCCGAGCTCGGCGGCGAGCTCATCGCCCTCGAGCATCCCGACGTCGTCCATGCCGCGCGGCAGCGGCTCGGACGGCTCGATCTCGATCGTGCGGTAGCGCTTGAGGCCCGTGGCCGCCGGGATCAGCTTCCCGATGATCACGTTCTCCTTCAGCCCGGCGAGCCGGTCGATCTTGCCCTCGAGCGCCGCGTCGGTGAGCACCTTGGTGGTCTCCTGGAAGGAGGCCGCCGAGAGGAACGAGTCCGTGGCCAGCGACGCCTTGGTGATGCCGAGGATGATCTCCTCCGCCTGCGCCGTCTCGCCACCGGCCCTCTTGACCTTGTCGTTGATCTTGGCGTAGTCGAAGCGGTCGACGAACTGGCCCGGGAGCAGGTCCGTGTCGCCCTTCTGGTCGACGCGCACCTTCTTGAGCATCTGGCGGCAGATGATCTCGATGTGCTTGTCGTTGATGTCCACGCCCTGTGACTTGTAGACCTCCTGCACCTGGTCGACGATGTACAGCTCGGTCCGCGTGCGGCGCTCCAGGGCGGTCTCACCGCCGTGGGAGAGCAGCTCGTGCGGGTAGAGGTTGCCCTCGTTGAGCTGTGAGCCGAGCTTGACGCGCTGGCCCTCGTCGACCAGCAGCCGGGTGCGCCGCGGGAACGTCTCGCGATGCTCCTCGCCCGCGTCGTCGGTGATCACCACGGTGCGGTTGCGGTCCGTGTCCTCCACGGAGACCACGCCCTCCACCTTGGCGATCGCGGCCAGGCCCTTCGGCTTGCGCGCCTCGAAGAGCTCGACGATGCGCGGCAGGCCGTGCGTGATGTCCGCGCCGGCCACGCCGCCGGTGTGGAACGTCCGCATGGTCAGCTGCGTGCCGGGCTCCCCGATCGACTGCGCGGCGATGATGCCGACCGCGTCGCCGATCTGCGCGAGCTTGCCCGCGGCGAGCGAGCGGCCGTAGCAGCGCTGGCAGACCCCGTGGGGCGCCTCGCACTTGACGACCGACCGCACCGGGACCGTCTTCGGCGCGTCGCCGTTGGAGGCCGGCGGGAACGCCTCGATGAGCGCCGCCAGCTCCTCGCGGCCGATCTCCTGGTTCTGCTCGAGCAGGTGGGAGCCGCGCTTGGCCCCCTTGACGTCGATCGCGGCCAGGCGGCCGATGATCATGTCGTTCGGCTCACCCGTCCCCGGCCGGCGCAGCGGGAGCTCCACGTACTCCTTGGTCCCGCAGTCCTCGATCCGGATGATCACGTCCTGCGCGACGTCGACGAGGCGCCGGGTGAGGTACCCGGAGTCCGCCGTGCGCAGCGCGGTGTCCGCGAGGCCCTTGCGAGCGCCGTGGGTGGAGATGAAGTACTCCAGGACGTCCAGGCCCTCCATGAAGTTGGCCTTGATCGGACGCTCGATGATCTCGCCCTTCGGGTTGGCCATCAGGCCGCGCATCCCCGCCAGCTGGCGGATCTGCTTGAAGGAGCCACGGGCACCCGAGTTGGCCATCATGAAGATGGGGTTCAGCTCGTCGAGGTTGGCCACCATCGCGTCGGCCACCTCGTCCGTGGCGGCGTTCCACTTGTTGACGACCGCCTCGTGACGCTCCTCGCGGGTGATGAGCCCGTCGTCGTAGTCGTCGGTGATCGAGCCGACCTCGCCCTCGTACCGCGCGAGGATCTCGCCCTTGGACGGCGGCACGACCACGTCGTTCTTGGAGATCGTGATGCCGGCCTGCGTCGCGTACTTGAACCCGAGGTCCTTGAACGCGTCGAGCACCTGCGCGATCGCCGGCGCGCCGAACGCCTGCACGAGCTCGTCGACGAACTGCGTCGTGTCGCGCTTCTTGAGCGAGGTGTTGATGAAGTGGTAGTTCGCCTTGTCGAACTCGTCGCCCATCGCCTCCTCGATCGCGCGCTCGATCTTCTCGTTGAAGATGATCCGCCCGACCGTGGTCATCACGTGGCCGCTCTCGCGGCCGTAGGGCCGGTACTCGGCGATGTCGTGCAGGCCGACGATCTTGTGCTCGTAGGCCAGCTCGGCCTCCTGCGCCGACCGGTAGGTGTGCGGCTTGACCTCGGTGCGGTCCATCGCGGCGAGCTCGTCGGCGTCCGGCCCGTAGGTCAGGTAGTAGCCGCCGAGGATCATGTCCTGGGTCGGCGTGGCCAGCGGAGCGCCGTGCGCCGGGGACAAGATGTTGTTCGACGAGAGCATCAGCACCCGCGCCTCGGCCTGAGCCTCGGCGGACAGGGGCAGGTGGACCGCCATCTGGTCGCCGTCGAAGTCCGCGTTGAACGCGTGGCAGACGAGCGGGTGGACCTGGATCGCCTTGCCCTCGACCAGCTTGGGCTCGAAGGCCTGGATCCCCAGGCGGTGGAGCGTCGGCGCGCGGTTGAGCAGCACCGGGTGCTCCTGGATGACCTCCTCGAGGACGTCCCACACCTCGGGGATCATCGAGTCGACCATCTTCTTGGCCGCCTTGATGTTCTGCACCGCCTTGCGCTCGACGAGCCGGGCCATGATGAACGGCTTGAACAGCTCGAGGGCCATCAGCTTCGGCAGCCCGCACTCGTGCAGGCGCAGGGACGGGCCCGACACGATCACCGATCGGCCGGAGTAGTCCACGCGCTTGCCGAGCAGGTTCTGGCGGAACCGGCCCTGCTTGCCCTTGAGCATGTCCGACAGCGACTTCAGCGCGCGGTTGCCCGGGCCCGTGACGGGCCGCCCGCGGCGGCCGTTGTCGAACAGCGCGTCGACGGCCTCCTGCAGCATCCGCTTCTCGTTGTTGACGATGATCTCCGGGGCGCCCAGGTCGAGCAGCCGCTTGAGGCGGTTGTTGCGGTTGATGACGCGGCGGTAGAGGTCGTTGAGGTCCGAGGTGGCGAACCGGCCGCCGTCGAGCTGGACCATCGGGCGCAGCTCGGGCGGGATGACCGGCACAGCCTCGAGGATCATCTGGTCCGGGCGGTTGCCCGAGTTGATGAACGCCGAGGCCACCTTGAGGCGCTTGACCGCGCGGGCCTGCTTCTGCCCCTTGGCCGTCTTGACCAGGTCCTCGAGCTCCTCGCGCTCGGCGTCGAGGTCGATCTGCTCGAGCAGGTCGCGGACCGCCTCGGCGCCCATGGAGCCGCGGAAGTACTCCCCGAAGCCGTAGGGGGAGCCGAAGCGCTCCTTGAGCTCGCGGAAGAGGGTCTCGTCGTTGACGATGTCCTTCGGCTTCATGGACTGGAACGTGTCCCAGACCTGGCGCATGCGCTCGGCCGCGTCCTCGATGTAGGCCTCGGTGTCCGCGATGTCGGACTCGAAGATCTTGCGCAGATCCTTGAGCTCCTTCTCGCGGTCGGCGTCGTTGAGCTTCGTGGGGTCGATCTCGAGCGACTCCGACCACAGGTAGTCGTCGTCGGAGAACCCGGTCTGGATCCCCTTCTCGAGGTAGGCCTCGCGGCGCCCGAGCGACTCGCGCAGCTCGAGGACCCGCTCCTCCTTCTCGGCGGCGTAGGAGTCGAGCACCTCGTTGACCTGCGTCTGCAGCTCCTCGAGGTCCTTGGCCCGCGCGTCGTCGTCGACCCACGTGACCATGGAGGCCGCGAAGTAGAGGACCTTCTCGAGCTCCTTGGGCGCCATGTCGAGCAGGTAGCCGATGCGCGACGGCACGCCCTTGAAGAACCAGATGTGCGAGACGGGCGCGGCCAGGTCGATGTGGCCCATGCGCTCGCGGCGCACCTTGGACCGGGTGACCTCGACGCCGCAGCGCTCGCAGACGATGCCCTTGTAGCGGACGCGCTTGTACTTGCCGCAGTAGCACTCCCAGTCCTTGGTGGGACCGAAGATGCGCTCGCAGAAGAGGCCGTCCTTCTCCGGCTTGAGCGTGCGGTAGTTGATGGTCTCCGGCTTGACGACCTCACCCGAGGACCAGGACCGGATCTGCTTGGAGGACGCGAGCGAGATCTCGATCGCGTCGAAGTTGTTGATGTCGATCATGTGTGGGGCCCCGGTTCCTAGTTCTCGTCTTCGATGTAGCCGGCATCCGTGGCCGCGGGATCCGCGGTGGTGCCCTCTTCGCCTTCGGCGACGATGAGCTCCTCGCTCTCGTCCGCGGCGACCTCGGTCGCCACCGCGGCCTCCACGGCCTCCGGCGCGGCCTCCTGCTCGACCGCGGCCTCGCCGGGCGCCTCAGCGCCGGCGCGCACGCCGCTCAGGTCGATCCCGAGCTCCTCGGCGGCGCGCAGCAGGTCGTCGTCCTCGTCGCCCATCTCGGCCCGCGTGCCCTCCTCGGAGACGACGTTGACGTCGAGCGCCAAGGACTGCATCTCCTTGAGCAGGACCTTGAAGGACTCGGGGATCGACGGCTCGGCGATGTTCTCGCCCTTGACGATCGCCTCGTAGGCCTTCACGCGCCCGACCGTGTCGTCGGACTTGATGGTGAGCATCTCCTGCAGCGTGTAGGCGGCGCCGTAGGCCTCGAGCGCCCAGACCTCCATCTCGCCGAACCGCTGGCCGCCGAACTGCGCCTTGCCGCCCAGCGGCTGCTGGGTGACGAGCGAGTAGGGGCCCGTGGACCGCGCGTGGATCTTGTCGTCCACGAGGTGCAGGAGCTTGAGGATGTACATGTAGCCGACGGTGACCGTCTGCTCGAACGGCTCCCCCGTGCGCCCGTTGTAGAGCTGGAGCTTGCCGGTGGCCTTCTCGCCGTCGCGACGCGACTCGTCGATGTCCATCCGAATCGCGCCCGTGTGCTCCTTCTGCCACTGCACGAGGGCGTGGTCGACGTCGGCCACCGTCGCCCCGTCGAACACGGGGGTGGAGACGTAGACCTTGTCGCGCTGACCGTTCCCGGTCTCCTCCGCGCGACGGGTCGCCTCGGTGCCGTCGGCGTACCAGCCCTGGGCCGCGGCCCACCCGAGGTGGGTCTCGAGGATCTGGCCGATGTTCATGCGCGACGGGACGCCGAGCGGGTTGAGGATGACGTCGACGGGCGTGCCGTCCTCGAGGAACGGCATGTCCTCCTCGGGCACGATCTTCGAGATCACGCCCTTGTTGCCGTGGCGCCCGGCGAGCTTGTCGCCCTCGGCGATCTTGCGCTTCTTGGCCACGAACACGCGCACGAGGTCGTTGACCCCGGGCGGCAGGTCGTCGCCGCCCTGGCGGGAGAAGGTCTTGACGTCGATGACGACGCCGCCCTCGCCGTGCGGGACCTTGAGCGAGGTGTCGCGGACCTCGCGCGCCTTCTCCTTGAAGATCGCGCGGATCAGCTTCTCCTCGGCGGTCAGCTCCGTCTCGCCCTTCGGCGTGACCTTGCCGACCAGCAGGTCGCCCGACTGGACCTCGGCGCCGATGCGCACGATGCCCCGGTCGTCGAGGTTGCGCAGCGACTCCTCCGAGCGGTTCGGGATGTCGCGGGTGATCTCCTCATCGCCCAGCTTCGTCGTGCGGGCGTCGATCTCGTACTCCTCGATGTGGATCGAGGTGAGCTCGTCGTCCTTGGTCAGGCGCTGGGAGAGGATGATCGCGTCCTCGAAGTTGTAGCCCTCCCAGGACATGAAGGCGACCATCAGGTTCTTGCCCAGGGCCATCTCGCCCTGGTCGGTCGCCGAGCCGTCGGCCATCACGTCGCCGGCGTCGACGGTCTGCCCCGTCTTGACCAGCGGCTTCTGGTGGATGAGCGTGCCCTGGTTCGAGCGCCGGAACTTCTGCAGCTCGTACTCGTCGATCTGGCCGTCCGGGGTGCGGACGGTGATCGAGGTCGAGTCGACCGCCTCGATGGTGCCGCCGGTGCGGGCGAGGATGACGTCGCCCGTGTCCACCGCGGCCCGGCGCTCCATGCCCGTGCCGATGATCGGCGCGTCCGTGCGCAGGAGCGGCACGGCCTGGCGCTGCATGTTCGAGCCCATCAGCGCGCGGTTGGCGTCGTCGTGCTCGAGGAACGGGATCATCGCCGTCGCGACGGACCAGATCTGCTCCGGCGAGACGTCCATGAGGTCGACCTGGTCGGCCGTGGCGGTCAGGTAGTTGCCCGACTGCGTCCGGCAGAGGATCTCCGTGCCCAGGAGCTGCTTGGAGTCGCGGTCGACCGGCGTGTTCGCCTGGGCGATGACCTGCTCCTCCTCCTGGGTGGCGTCGAGGTGGACGATCTCGTCGGTCGCCTTGCCGTCCTTGACCACCCGGTACGGCGTCGTGATGAAGCCGTGCTCGGAGATCTGGGCGTGCGAGGAGAGCGAGCCGATCAGGCCGATGTTCGGCCCCTCGGGCGTCTCGATCGGGCACATCCGGCCGTAGTGGGTCGGGTGCACGTCGCGCACCTCGATCGGCGCGCGCTCGCGGGTCAGGCCGCCGGCGCCCAGGGCCGAGAGCCGCCGCCGGTGCGTGAGGCCCGACAGCGAGTTCGTCTGGTCCATGAACTGCGACAGCTGGGAGGAGCCGAAGAACTCCTTCTGGGCCGCCACGACGGGGCGGATGTTGATGATGGTCTGCGGCGTGATCGTGTCGGCGTCCTCGGTGGTGAGGCGCTCGCGCACGACGCGCTCCATCCGGTAGAGGCCGATGCGGAAGGCCTCCTGGATGAGCTCGCCGACCGTCCGCAGGCGGCGGTTGCCGAAGTGCTCGTACTCGTCGAGGTGGTCGGCGACGGGCTCGCGCGGGCGCATCTGCGCCTCGGCGGCGAAGTCCTTGATCTCCACGTCGAGGTCCTCGGGCATCCCGAGCCGCTTGGGCAGCGAGACGAGCTCGCGGACCAGGGAGATGATGTCGTCGTGCGTGAGGGTGCGGGTGTCGAGGTCCGCGTCCAGGCGCAGGCGCGCGTTGAGCTTGTAGCGGCCCACGCGGGTGAGGTCGTAGCGCTTGGGATCGAAGAAGAGCTGGTGCAGGAGCGCCCGCGCGTTGTCCACGGACGGCGGCTCGCCGGGGCGCTGCTTCTTGAACAGCTCGATCAGCGCGCCCTCCTCGGTCTTGGTGACCTCGGTGTCGGACTCGATCGTCTGGCGGATGTAGAGCGAGTTGTCGAACAGGCCCAGGATCTCCTCGTCCGACGCGTAGCCCATCGCGCGCAGCAGGACGGTGACCGGCAGCTTGCGCTTGCGGTCGATCCGGACGAAGACCTTGCCCTTCTTGTCGATCTCGAGTTCGAGCCACGAGCCGCGGGCCGGCATCAGGTTGGCGACGAAGACCTGCTTCTCCGGGTCCTTGGGCTCCATCAGGTAGGCGCCCGGGGAGCGGACGAGCTGGGTGACGACCACGCGCTCGGTGCCGTTGATGATGAACGTGCCGCGCTCGGTCATCCACGGGAAGTCGCCCATGAACACCGACTGCTCGCGGATCTCGCCCGTCTCGCGGTTGATGAAGCCGACCGTGACCGTCAGCGGCCGCGCGTAGGTGAGGTCCTTCTCCCGGCACTCCTCGATCGAGGCGACCGGATCGTCGAAGACGAACTCGCCGAACTGGACGGCGAGATTGCCCGTGTAGTCCTCGATCGGCGAGATGTCGTCGATCGTCTCCCTCAGCCCCCCCTTCTCGGTGTCGACCAGCCAGTTGAAGGACTTCTTCTGGATGTCGATCAGGTTGGGGACGTCGAGGACGTGCTCAAGGCGAGCGAACGTACGACGGGTGCGCAGGGCATCAGAGGCCAAGACGGCTCCTCACTAGGGCGGGGCGGATGCGGACGGGGAGGCGCACGTGTTCTGCCCTCGGCCTGGTGCTCCCTCTCGGGGGCCCCGGCTCCTCAGGGGCGAGAAACGCGGCCTAGGGTTATAGCACGTGTCAAGCCGGACCCCCGGGTGGGGGCGTTCGGCGCTCACGGACCCCGCCCGGACCCGATGCTCGTATGTGGCGAGCGGGGCGCTAAGGGGGCGGCTGCGGTATTGGCCGAGGGGTGCAGTGTAGAGGACGATGGGTCACCTCCGGCCGACTCACCGGATCGCCCGGTCACGAGGTCAGGCTGCCAACAGCCGGAGTCGTAACTTCGTGCCGGCCTCTACGGTCTCCCGCTCTATGACGCTGCCAGCGCCGTCGGCGCCTGACCGCACGCCCTCTCCGGAGATCACCACTCGTGGCCGCTTCTTCCGTCGCGCCGCGACCGCCGGCGCCTCGCTAGCCGCGGGCGGCGTCGTCGTCGGTGGCCTGGCCGCTCCGGCGGCCTCGGCCCCGTCCGCCGAGCAGGACGCCCGGACGTTGGGCTTCCTCCTCGAGCTCGAGGACCTGCAGGCCGCCTTCTACGCGGACGCCGTCAAGCGCGGCGCCCTCAAGGGCGACGTTCTCGAGTTCGCTCGGGTCCTGAGCGAACACGAGCGCGACCACGTCGACTACCTGCGCAAGGCGCTCGGCGCGAAGGCCCGCAAGCCGGCGACGTTCGACTTCGGCGAGGCCACCGCCGCGCAGGAGCGGTTCGTGGCCACCGCGGTCGACCTCGAGGAGACCGGGCTGGGCGCCTACACCGGCGCGGCGGTCAACCTGACGCCCTCGGCCCTGCGCGACGCCGCGAAGATCCTCTCCGTCGAGGCCCGCCACACGGCCTGGGCGCGCGACCTCGCCGGGCGCAACCCCGCTCCCAAGGCCTCCGACGACCCGGCCTCCGAGGGCGAGAGCCGGGCGGCGATCGCCCGCACCGCGTTCGTGAAGCGGGGCTAGACCGTGACCGACGATCCTGCGCTGCCCGACGTCACCCTGGCCGACCTCGACCGCGACGGGGCGATCGCCGACGCCGTCGGTGCGGTCTGGGGTGAGACGCGCGCCGGCTTCCTGCGCACCGCGGCGCTGGGCGGAGGCGCGCTGCTCGGGGCGCTGTCCCTCCCCGCTCCGGCGCTCGGCGCCTCCAAGACCGACAAGTCGATCCTCAACTACGCGCTGACCCTCGAGTACCTGCAGGCCGACTTCTACACGGAGGCCGAGCGGCTCAAGACGCTCAAGGGGCCGACGGCTCGCCAGGCCCGCGTCGTCGGCGCGCACGAGCGCTCCCACGTCAAGGCCCTGCGCGACGTCCTCGGCCGCAGCGCGGTCAAGCGCCCGTCGTTCAACTTCCGCGGGACGACCGAGAGCCCGGGCGCGTTCCGACGCACCGCGGTGGCCTTCGAGGATCTCAGCGTGGCCGCCTACGCGGGACAGGCGCCGCGGATCGAGGCCAAGGAGTACCTCGTCGCCGCGCTCGGCATCCTCTCCGTCGAGGCGCGCCACGCGAGCTGGATCCGCGGCCTCGCCGGCCGCCGCCCCGCGGCAGACGCCTTCGACGCGCCGCGCCCACGGGATGAGGTCCTCGACCTGGTCGAGCAGACCCGCTTCATCGAGTCGGGTGCCGGCCCGCGGACGACGGGCAGGCGAAGCCCACGCTTCACCGGGTGACACGGGGGCGATCACGTCGTCGCGTCGCCCTCGCCGCGGCCCCGGTGCTCGTGGCCGCGAGCGTCGCCGCGTTCGCCTCCGGCTCGACCTCGCCGGCGCCCCGCCCGGGGTCCGCTCCGCTCCCGGCGGGGCCCAAGCCCGCCTTCAGGATCCCCGCCCCTGAGCCGCTGGGGGCGTCCTCCGAGACGCGGTGGGCACCCGTACTGCGCTCGGTGGAGGCCAGGGCGGCGCCCGGCGGCCGCGTGATCACGCGCCTCTCGGCGCGGACGCCCGAGGCGACCACCAACCTGGTCACGATCACCGGCCGACTGCGCCGCGGGGAGGGGAAGGCCTGGGTCGAGGTCAGGCTGCCCGTGCTCCCCAATGGCTCGACCGGCTGGGTGCCGCGCGGCGCCCTGGGCGGGTACCGGACGGTCGAGACGCGCCTGAGAGTCGATCGGCGCCGGCTGACCGCCGAGCTCTTCAAGGGGCGGCGCCGGATCTTCACCACGCGCGTCGGGATCGGGCAGGATCGCTGGCCGACTCCGGCGGGCCGCTTCTACGTGCGGGTGAAGCTCACGCGCTTCGCGAGCCCGATGTACGGGCCGCTGGCGTTCGGCCTGAGCGCCCGCTCGGCGGTGCTGACGGACTGGCCGGCCGGCGGCTTCGTCGGCATCCACGGCACCGATCGACCCGAGCTCCTCCCCGGGCGCGTGTCGCACGGCTGCATCCGGATGACCAACCGCGCCATCCTCGAGCTGGGCAAGCTCATGGCGGTGGGCACGCCGGTGACCGTCACGTGAGCCCGATCGCGTGCCGCGCGGCCGGTCCGCTGCTCGCGCTGCTGCTGCTGCTCGCCGCGGCCCCAGCGGCCGGCGCCCAGGGGACGGCGGCAGGACCCTCGCCGGACGCCGGCGTCCGTGAGCTCTGGGAGCGCTTCCCGCTCGAGG
>CALMNS010000666.1 GCA_937871635.1 uncultured Solirubrobacter sp. | reverse complement strand
GCGAGGGGGCGGGGCGCGATCTCGGACGCCCGGGCGGCGGCCGGCGGGGCGGGCAGCGCGAACTGCGCCGGGGCGATGCGGCGGTAGTGCTCGAAGGCCCAGTGCGCGAGCCGCCGCCGACCCGTGAGGGCGTTGAGACGGCCGAGCAGCGCAGGATGCAGCCGCGGGATGCCCTGCTGCCAGCGCAGCAGCGCCTCGAACTTCCAGGCCGCCTCGGCGGTGAAGTCGCCGTAGCGCGCGAGCGCCTGGCTCGCCTGCTGGCGGCCTTCGGCGACGGCGCGCAGCTCGCGCCCGCAGGCGATCCCGAAGTAGAACGCGGTGCGGATGCCCTCGGCCGAGAGCGGGATGCAGTGGCCCGCCGAGTCGCCGACGAAGAAGACGCCGTCCTCGACGCCCGCGCGGATCCGGTGCGGGATCCAGTTGCCCTGGTAGCCCTCGGGCTCGGGCCCGACCGCCCGCGAGAGCCGGTCCGTCGGCGCCTTGACGTGGTCCTCGGGGACGTAGGAGCCGATGCCGATGCGCAGCTCGTCGCGCGCCGGGAACGACCAGCCGTAGCCCGCGGGGATGACGGAGCGGTCCACCCAGATCTCGAGGTCCGGGCCGGTGCCCGCCGGGTGGACCTCGAGCCCGCGCGAGAGCGTCGCCTTGGGCGGCTGGATCGGGGCGGCGCCGGCCGGCGCGAGCACGCGGCGCCAGCCGAGCGCGTCGACGATCAGCGGCGCGGAGAGGTCGCCGCGGTCCGTGTGGACCGTCTGGCCCGTCCGGCCGTGGACCTTCGCGGTCTCGAAGACCGCGGTGCCCTCGCTCTGGGCCCAGAGCAGCGCGCAGAGCTCGGGGTAGTCGAAGGTGGCGTACTGGTAGGGCAGCGGCCAGCGCGCGGTGCCGCGCGGGGTGTGGCAGACGATCGAGTCGAACGTCTGGCGGATCGAGCCGGCCAGCCCGAGGTTCTCGAGCCACTCGGTGGGCGCCGCGCACGCGCTCGTCTGGCGCTCTCCGATCTCGTAGCGGTCGAGCACGAGCACCCGGAGCGGGTCACCGCCGCCCGGCCCGCGACCGCCCCGCAGCTCGCGCGCGACGGCCAGCCCGGCGAAGGAGGCACCGCAGATCAGGACGTCCCACCTGGCCTCCAGCGGGGTGCGCTCGGCCCCGCGTTTGGTGGCTCTGACGGGCATCGGCGGGCCAGTCTAGTTCGGCTAGACTGCGGGGTTCTTCTATGGCAACCACTCTCACTCCACCCGCGCCCATTTCGTCCGAAGCCACCGTCGTCGAAGGTTCCGACGGTCTCCTCCTCGAGATCGACGGGCAGATCGTCCCGAACTACGACGCGACGATGGTCCCCTTCGAGGAGGGCGACGTCGTCACCGGCTCCGTGGTGCGCATCGACAAGGACGAGGTCCTCGTCGACATCGGCTACAAGAGCGAGGGGGTCATCCCCTCCAACGAGCTCTCGATCCGCAAGTCGGTCGACCCCTCCGACGAGGTCGAGATCGGCGAGGAGGTCGACGCCCTCGTCCTCACCAAGGAGGACCAGGACGGCCGCCTGATCCTCTCCAAGAAGCGGGCCCGCTTCGAGCGCGCCTGGCGCCGCATCGAGGCCGCCGCCGAGTCCGGCGAGCCCGTCATCGGCGCCGTGATCGAGGTCGTCAAGGGCGGCCTGATCATCGACCTCGGAGTCCGCGGCTTCCTGCCCGCCTCGCTCGTCGACATCCGCCGCGTGCCCAACCTGGACGAGTACATGGGCACGAACATCGAGTGCAAGGTCATCGAGCTCAACCGCTCGCGCAACAACGTCGTGCTCTCCCGCCGCGCGGTCCTCGAGGAGGAGCGCAAGGAGCAGCGCACCGCGATCCTCGAGCGCCTGCAGCCCGGGCTGATCATCGAGGGCCAGATCTCCAACATCGTCGACTTCGGCGCCTTCGTGGACCTGGACGGGATCGACGGCCTGATCCACATCTCCGAGCTGTCGTGGTCGCACGTCAACCACCCGTCGGAGATCCTCAACATCGGGGACACGGTCCAGGTCAAGGTGCTCGACATCGACCGCGACCGCCAGCGCATCTCCCTGGGGCTCAAGCAGACCCAGGAGGACCCCTGGCAGCGGGTGGTCGACACCTACAACGTCGGCGACGAGCTCGAGGGCAAGGTCACCAAGGTGGTCGCCTTCGGCGCCTTCGTCGAGATCCTCGAGGGCGTCGAGGGCCTCGTGCACATCTCCGAGCTCGCCCAGCAGCACGTCGAGAACCCGCGCGAGATCGTCGCGCCCGGCGACGACGTCCGCGTGCGCATCCTCGAGATCGACTCCGAGCGCCGGCGCCTGTCGCTCTCGATCAAGCGCGTCGAGGGCCAGGTCCTCCCGCGCCGCGAGATCACCGGGCTCGCCGAGGGCGAGGACGGCGGGGTGGGCGACCTGGACTCGATGCCGGAGCTGGGCCTGTCGGAGGACGTCTTCGCCGAGGCCCCCGAGCCCGGCTCGCCCGACGACGGGGTGACCACGGAGTCCGACGAGGCGCTGGCCGAGACGGCGGGCGACGGCCTGGCCCCGTTGTCGGACGAGGACCTCTCGCCCGACGAGGCGCCCGCGGCGCCGGACGCGGCGGTCGAGGACGCCTAGGACGCCACCCTTCGTCGGGCTCACCGGTGGCATAGGGGCCGGCAAGTCCGAGGCGCTCGCCGCGCTGGAGCGCCTGGGGGCGGCGACGCTCTCGACCGACGCGGTGGTGCACGAGCTCTACGCGGACCCGGAGG
>CALMNS010000665.1 GCA_937871635.1 uncultured Solirubrobacter sp. | reverse complement strand
GCGGTGCAGCGCGCTCGAGAGGAGCACGAGGCGGCCCGGCGAGAAGCCGCCCCCGGCGATCGCCCGCAGCAGGAGCTGGGCGCTGGCGTCGTGGCCGCCGACCATGGGCCGCGGCCCGGCCACCGCGCGGCAGAAGCCGACGATCACCTCGGCGAGCCAGTCGGGCGTGTAGGGGTGCAGCGGCCGGTCCTCGGAGTCGCCGTGCAGCGGGAGGTCGGGGAGCACGAGCCGGAAGCGGTGCGAGAGCTCCTCGACGAGCGGCTCGTACTCGCGGTGCGTCAGCCCCGGGGAGTGCAACAGGATCAGCGGCGGTCCCGTGCCCGCCTCGCGGTAGGCCACGCGGGCTCCGTCCTGGTGGTGGTAGAGGCGGAGCTTCATGGCGCGGAGGCGCGATCGTAACCTCGTCGCCGGTGCGGCTGCGCTCCCGACACGACCGCGAGATCCTCGGGCTCGCGCTGCCCGCCCTCGGGGCGCTCGCCGCCGAGCCGCTCTACGTCCTCACCGACACGGCGATCGTCGGCCACCTGGGGACGCCGGAGCTCGCCGCGCTGGCCATCGCGGCGGCGCTCCTGTCGGGCGCCTTCACCGTCTTCAACTTCCTCACCTACGGGACGACCGCCCAGGTCGCCCGCCTCGCCGGCGCGGGCCGCGACGCCGAGGCCCGCCGCCTCGGCGTGCAGGCCCTCTGGCTCGGCGGCGCGATCGGGGTGGTGCTGATGGTGATCCTGCTCGCGGCCGCCGTGCCGCTCGTGCGGCTCATGGGCGGCACCGGCGACGTGGCCGGCGACGCCGTGCTCTACCTGCGCATCTCGGCCCTCGGCGCCCCGCTGTTCATGATCGCCACCGCGGGGATCGGCTTCCTGCGCGGGATGTCCGACCTCCGCACGCCGCTCGTGATCCTCGTCGTGGCGAACCTCGTCAACGTCGTCCTCGAGCTGTGGTTCGTCTACGGGCTCGAGCTCGGCCTCGCCGGGTCGGCGGCGGGGACGGTGATCGCGCAGCTCGGGATGGGCGTCGCCTTCGTCCGCGCGATCGGCGCGGACGGTGGGTGGGTGGGGCCCCGTCCGGCGCACATGCGGCCGCTGCTGCGGATCGGCGGCGAGATCGCCGTGCGCACGAGCGCGCTGCTCGGCTCCTTCCTGGTGGCGGGAGCGGTGCTCGCGCGCGTCGGCGCCCCGTCGCTGGCCGCGCACCAGATCGCCTTCCAGCTCTTCATCTTCCTCGCCCTCGTGCTCGACGCGCTGGCCATCGCGGGCCAGGTGATGGTCGGCCGGCGGCTCGGGGCCGGCGACGCGTCGGGCGCGCGCGAGGCGGCCGGGCGGATGATCGGCTGGGCGGTGGTGGCGGGCATCGGCTTCGGGCTCGTCCTGCTCGCGCTCGCCGACGTCATCCCGCGGGCGTTCACGAGCGACCCGGCGGTGCTCGAGCGCGCGGCCGCGGTCTGGCCGCTGTTCGCGTTGATGATGCCCTTCAACGGCGCCGTCTTCGCGCTCGACGGCATCCTCATCGGGGCCGGCGACACGCGCTTCCTCATGTGGGGCATGCTCGCGGCGGCCGCGGCCTACGTCCCCATCGCGCTCCTCTCGCTGGCCGAAGGCTGGGGGATCGTCGGCGTCTGGTGCGGCCTGCTCGCGCTGATCGGCGTGCGCCTGGTGACCTGCGGGGCGCGCTTCGCCGGCAGCCGCTGGGCGCTCACCGGCGCCCCGGCATAAGCTCGGCACCGCGTGCCGCTCCTGCTCGAGGTCCTCGCCCAGACCACCCCGTTCGGCCCCGTGCCGACGCCCACCCCGACCGTCGTCCCCGCGCCGGGCGACGACGACGTCTCCCGCTCGACGCTCTACCTCATCGCCCTCGCGGTCCTCGTCGCCGTCGTCGCGCTGGGGTACTTCATCGCCCGCGACGCGCGGCGGTCACTGCCGGCCGCCGAGCGCGACGCGATCGACCGCGAGCGCCCGATCCCCAACCTCGCCGTCGACCAGCGCGAGCGCCGCGCGCGCGATCAGCGCCAGCGCCGGA
>CALMNS010000664.1 GCA_937871635.1 uncultured Solirubrobacter sp. | reverse complement strand
AGCGAGCGGCGGGCGCTGTCGCGCACCGCGCCGACGCCGAGCTCGTCGCCTCCCGCCTCGCGGATCCAGCCCTCGTGGGTCGCCCGCGCGGTGCACAGCTCGCAGACCTGGCGGCGGGCGCCGCCCGACAGGAACGGCACCGCCTCCTCACCGCGCAGGAGCGTGCGCCCGCAGATGTCGCAGGCGACGTCGGCCTGATTCGTCCGGATGTCGCGGAACTGGGCCACGCGGCGAGCGTAGCAACGCCCTTCCGGGGTTCAGGCGGGCGCCGGGTCGAGCTCCTGCACCAGCCGCGCGGCGAGGTGCGGCGGCACCTCCTCGTACCGCGCGAACTGCATGGTGAACTCGCCCTGGCCGCCCGTGATCGAGCGCAGGTCAGGGGCGTAGGCGAGCATCTCGGCCATCGGGACCTCGGCGGTCACCTCGGTCATCGTGCCGACCACCTCCGTCCCGAGCGGCCGGCCGCGGCGCGAGGAGAGGTCGCCCATCACGTCGCCCACCGAGGCCTCCGGCACGGACGCGGTCACCGTCATGATCGGCTCGAGGAGCACCGGCTCGGCGTTGGCCAGGGCCTCGCGCATGGCCAGCGACCCGGCCATCTTGAACGCCATCTCGGAGGAGTCGACCGAGTGCGCGGAGCCGTCGACGAGCGTGACCCGCACCCCCTTGACCGGGAAGCCGCCCAGCACGCCGCGCTCCATCGCCTCGCGGACGCCCTTCTCGACCGCCGGGATGAACGAGGTCGGGATCGCGCCGCCCTTGATCCGGTTGATGAACTCGCAGGCGTCGGTGGCGTCCGCCGCGGCCGGCTCGAGCTCGATGTGGCAGTCGCCGAACTGCCCGCGCCCGCCGGACTGCTTCTTGTGGCGGCCGTGGGCCTTGGCGGTGCCGCGGATCGTCTCCTGGTAGGGCACCCGCGGCAGCTTGAGGTCCACCTCGACGCCGAAGCGCGAGCGCAGCCGGTCGACGACGACCTCGACGTGGACCTGCGAGAGCCCGGCGACGATCTGCTCGCCCGTCTGCGGGTCGCGGTGCAGGTCGATGGTCGGGTCCTCCTCCTGCAGCCGCCGCAGCGCGGTGAACACCTTGTCCTCGTCGCCCCGGGCGTGGGGCTCGACGTGGAAGGCCATCACGGGGGCCGGGAGGGCGATCGCGGGCATCGAGATCGGCGCGTCCCGGTCGGCCAGCCAGTCCCCGGCCCGCGTCTCCTTGAGCTTGGCCACCGCCCCGATGTCCCCCGGCCCGAACGCCTCGGCCTGGCCGAGCCGGGTCCCCTGGGGGACGAGCAGCTGGCCTACGCGCTCCTTGGCGTGCGCGCGGGTGTTGAGCATCTGCGAGTCGTGGCGGACGGTCCCCTGGTAAACGCGGAAGAGGTTGATCCGCCCGGCGAACGGGTCGGCCCGGGTCTTGAAGACGTACGCGAAGGCCTCGGCGTCCGGGTCGGGCTCGAGGACGGTCTCGCCCACGTCGAGCGGACCGTGCTGGGCCGGCGAGGGGAGGTCGTCGACGATCGCCTCGAGCAGGCGGTCCGTCCCCAGGTGGGCGGTGGCCACGCCGCAGGTGACCGGGAAGATCGCCCCGGCGTCCGTGCCCTCCTCGAGCGCCGCGACGATCTCGTCGTGGGAGATGTCCTCGCCCTCCAGGTAGCGCTCCATCAGCGTCTCGGAGTGCTCGGCCACCTCGTCCATGAGCTTCTCGCGGTACTCGGTCGCCAGGGCGACGAGGTCGTCGGGGATGGGGATCTCGCGGCGGTTGTCCTTACCCGTGCCGTCGTAGGCGAAGGCCTGCATGTCGACGAGGTCGACCAGGCCGGAGATCTCGTGCTCGGCGCCGATCGGGATCTCCGTGGCCACCACGTGGGGCCCGAACGCGGTCTTGAGCTGCCCGAGGACCCGGAAGAAATCGGCGCGCTCGCGGTCGAGCATGTTGACGTAGACGAGCCGGGCGACGCCGAGCTCCTCCGCCCGCGTCCACAGCCGCTGGGTGCCCACCTCGACGCCGAGCACGCCGTTGACCACGAAGACGGCGGACTCGCAGACCCGCAGGGCGCCGAGGGCGTCGGCCACGAAGGACGGCTCGCCGGGCGTGTCGATGAGGTTGACCTTCACCCCGCGCCAGTCGAACGACGCGAGCGCGGCGGAGATCGACATGCCGCGGGCGCGCTCGTCTGGGTCGGCGTCGGAGACCGTCGTCCCGTCGATCACCGTGCCGAGGCGCGAGATCGCGCCGGCCTCGAAGAGCAGCGCCTCGTGCAGCGAGGTCTTGCCGCTCCCTCGGTGACCGACCAGGGCGACGTTGCGGATCCCGTCTGCGGCAGCATGCGACACGCCGGAGCTCCTCTCCTCGAAGGTGGTGCGGGACTCTACGCCGCTCGTGACGGAAGGCGCAAGTGGGGCTAGCGCGCGCTCACGACCAGGTCGCCCGCGACCAGCCCCGGGTCGAGCAGCCGCCGTCCGGGCGCCCGGCGGACGCCCGGGCGCGCCGGCTCGGGGAGGTCGCGCAGCGCGGCGAGGAGCGCCGGCGGGTCGTCGCTGGGTATCGCCAGCCGCGTCACCCAGACCGGATCGGCGAGGGGCCGCGCGACGCGGACGGGCTCGGAGAGCACGAGGCGGACGTCGACGCGCCGGCGGGCCGGCAGCAGGACCTCGCCGTCGCGGACGTGCAGGCCCCCCTCGGGGATGCGCTCGCGCACCGGTTCGGCCGAGACGACGGCGGCGAGCGGGACGGTCGCCCGGTAGAGCGGGCCGTTGCGCACGACGAGCGTCCCGCGCACCACCCGGTGCGGCCAGGCCCGCCGGCCCAGGCCGAGCCCGAGCAGCCAGGCGATCGCGTACAGGTGCAGGACCGCGTTGACGATCACCACCACGAGCCAGTCCTCCGGGATCAGAAGGTGGGCCACGACCGTCTCGGCCAGCACCGGCGGCAGGCAGGCGAGGGCGAGGTACCCGTCGTCGCCGCCGCGGTGGTAGGT
>CALMNS010000663.1 GCA_937871635.1 uncultured Solirubrobacter sp. | reverse complement strand
GTCGAGAGCTCCTCCTTGGACTTGCCGACCACGTCGGGGTCGGTGGAGAGGCGCAGCCCGATCCGGCCACGCTCGCGGTCGACCTCGACCACGCGCACGGCGATGTCGTCGCCCTTGTTGATGACCTCCTCGACCGTGTCCACCCGCTCGCCGCCGGGCTTGACGTTCGAGATGTGCAGCAGGCCGTCCGTGCCCTTGGCGAGCTCGACGAACGCCCCGAAGGTGGTCGTCTTGACGACCTTGCCCTGGAACTCGTCGCCGACCTCGACCTCCTTGGTCATCGAGCGGATGCGGTCCACCAGGGCGTCGCCCTGGATGCCCGACGTCGCGTAGACGAGGATCGTGCCGTCGTCCTGGACGTCGATCTGCGACTCGAACTCCTCCTGCAACGAGCGGATCGTCTCGCCGCCCTTGCCGATGACCAGGCCGATCTTGTCCGTGTCGATCGAGATGGAGGAGATCCGCGGCGCGTACTCCGAGAGCTCGGCGCGCGGCGCGTCGATGACCTCGGCCATCTTGCCGAGGATGTGGGTGCGCCCCTCCTTGGCCTGCGTGAGCGCGTCGCGCAGGATGTCGAAGGTGACGCCGGTGATCTTGATGTCCATCTGCAGCGCGGTGATCCCGCGCTCCGTGCCGGCGACCTTGAAGTCCATGTCACCCAGGTGGTCCTCGACGCCCGCGATGTCGGAGAGCACGATGTAGTCGTCGCCCTCCTTGATCAGGCCCATGGCGATGCCGGCCACGGGCCGCTTGAGCGGCACGCCGGCGTCCATGAGCGAGAGCGAGGAGCCGCAGACCGAGGCCATCGAGGAGGACCCGTTGGACTCAAGGATGTCGGAGACCACCCGCATCGTGTAGGGGAACTCCTCCACGGGCGGGATCATCGCCACGAGGGCCCGCTCGGCGAGCGCGCCGTGACCGATGTCACGCCGCTTCGGGCCGCGCATGAAGCCCGCCTCCCCGACCGAGAAGGGCGGGAAGTTGTAGTGGTGGAAGTAGCGCTTGGTCTTCTCCAGGCCGAGCGTGTCGAGCCGCATCTCCTCGCGGCTCGTGCCCAGCGCGGCGACGGAGAGGGCCTGCGTCTGCCCGCGGGTGAACAGCGCGGAGCCGTGGGTGCGCGGCAGCAGCCCCGCCTCGATCGTGATCGTCCGGATCTCGTCGGCCGAGCGGCCGTCCGGGCGGACCTTCTTGATCGCGATGCGCTCGCGGATGACGTGCTTCTCGAGCTTGTCGAACGCGAGCTGCGCGTCCTGGAGCTTCTCCGCGTAGTCGTCGGCGGACGGGTCCCCGGCGTACTGCTCGAGGACCTGGGCCTCGACGGCCTTCGTCGCGTCCTGGCGCTCGAGCTTGTCCGTCACGGACGTCGCCTGGTCGACCGCGTCGCCGTGGGAGGCCTTGATCGCGTCGTACAGGCCGTCGGGCGCCTGGCGCACCTCGATCTCCTGCTTGGGCTTGCCGGCCTTCTCGGCCAGCTCGCGCTGGGCGGCGCACAGCTTCTTGATCTCGCCGTGGGCGATGTCGAGCGCGTCGAGGATCTCCGCCTCGGGGATCTCGTCGGCGCCCGCCTCGACCATGAGGATGGCCTCCTCGGAGCCCGAGACCACGAGGTCGAGGTCCGCCGTGAGGAGCTCCTCCTCGGGCGGGTTGACGACGAAGTTGCCCTCGATCTTGCCGATGCGCACCGCGCCGACCGGCATGGGGAACGGGACGTCGGAGATCATCAGCGCCGCCGACGCGCCGTTCATGGCGAGGATGTCGTAGGGGTTGATGTGGTCGATCGACAGCGGGATGCCGACGAGCTGGGTCTCACGCCGCCACCCCTTGGGGAAGAGCGGGCGCAGCGGGCGGTCGATCATGCGGGCGGTCAGGGTCCCCTTCTCCCCCGAGCGGCCCTCGCGCTTGAAGAACGAGCCGGGGATCTGGCCCGCGGCGTACATCCGCTCCTCGATGTCCACCGTGAGGGGGAGGAAGTCCACGTCGCGGAGGTTGCCCGCGGTCGCGGTGGAGAGGACGACGGTCTCGCCGGCGGTCACGACGACGGCGCCGGAGGCCTGCTTGGCCATCTTGCCCGTCTCGAAGGCGATCTCCTTGCCACCGATCTCGGCGGTGACTCGGGTCACTTCAGGCATATGTTCCTTTCGCTCGCCCGCACTCGGTGTGGCGGACGCCTACGCATGTCAATGCTTCGGTAGTCGTTATCCGACAATATAGACGGCCACCGGCGGATCACCGCCCGAATGGCGCGGTCGATCGGCACCTGACCCGGCCTCCGGCGGTCGACGCGACCGGCTGACCGTGGCGCGCGGCCGACCCGTACCCGGGAGACCATGCCCCTCTACACCCTCCACCGCGAGCAGCGGCTCCCGGGCGCCCCGGCCGAGGTGTTCCCCTTCTTCGCCGACGCCGGCAACCTCGAGGCGATCACCCCGCCCTCGCTGCGCTTCGAGATCGTCACCCCGCGCCCGATCGAGATGCGCGCCGGCGCGCTGATCGAGTACCGGCTGCGCATGCGCGGGCTGCCGATCTCGTGGCTGACGCGGATCGAGGAGTGGGAGCCCGGCGTCCGCTTCGTCGACATGCAACTCCGCGGGCCCTACGCGCTGTGGCACCACACGCACACCTTCGCGCCCGCGCCCGGCGGCGGCACGCTGATGGGCGACACGGTCCGCTACGCCCTCCCGGCCGGACCGCTGGGGGCGATCCCCCACGCCCTGTTCGTCCGCGCCGAGCTCGACCGGATCTTCGACTTCCGCGCCGAGAAGGTCCCGGCGCTGTTAGATGGTTGATTCCGAATTCCCGCATGGCCGGATGACGTGCCTGACCCTTCGCTGGATCGGCACCCGAAAGCTCGCCGATAACCCCGCTATCGGCTTCACTTCCGGGCACCGCCCAGCTCGGTCAGG
>CALMNS010000662.1 GCA_937871635.1 uncultured Solirubrobacter sp. | reverse complement strand
TCTTCGACGAGCCGGAAGCCGGTGACGGGGTCGAGCTCGAGGGGGTAGGCGAGGGTGAGCGGCATCAGATCGTGATGAGGGCGGCGTAGGCGGGCTGGCCGGTGGTGTCGACGTGGAGGAACACTCGGTCGCCTTTCGCTGGGGAGGCGTCGGGAAGAAGGGAGATGACGGGGACCGGCCCCATCGCCTGATCACCGACTCGGACACGCGACTCGCCCGTCTCCTCGGGATCGTCGATGAGGACGCCCCACGCGCCGGCACCGGTGATGGTCGCGCCGGTCGCATAGCGTGCGCGTCGGCGGCGGCGGTTGCCGCGCAGGTCGTGATCCATGCTCATTAGCCCCGAACTCCCATGTGCACGTGGGGTGTGGACCAGGACCTTGGGCCGTTCGCGATCTCGGCGATCTGCTCGCCCTGCGACACGCGCTGCCCCGCCTTCACGAGAACCTTGTCGAGGTGCGTCAGGAAGTAGGACTTCCCGCCGCCGCTCATGTAGATCGAGTAGCCGAGCGCGCCGCCCGCCGGCCCCCCCGCGGACGGATCACGCCCTGAGAGACGGTCGATCTTCCCGTCAACCGGGGCGACGCACGGCGTGCCTGCTGGGGCCATGTAGTCGAACGCCGGGTACCCGGGCAGCCCACCGGTGGGGTGGGTCGCGGCTCGCGGCGGCTGACCGGGGACCGGGCTGCCGGGAATCGCGCCCTTCTTCTTCTCGCCTCCCGCACCACCGGCACGCGCGGCAATCGAAGCGGGGTCCGACCCCGGGGTCGTGCTGACCGTTGACGCCGGCTCAGGCAGCGGATCCTGCGGCCGGCCCAGCGTGACGGTCCCCTCGCAGGATGGGTCGATCAGATCCCGCTCAACGTCGCGGACGAGGTAGCGGCCATCTGCGGCCTCCCCTTCTCCCTCTACGATCGCGACGGCGCCCGGGGGCGCCTGCCACCGGTGAAGGCGAACGTCGCAGGTAACGTCATCGATCCGGTTCCGGACTGTCCAGAGCCACCGGACGCGCTCAACGCCGTCGGTGCCCTCGACGATCTTGACGGTGGCGCGGGCGCGGGCGAGGGTGAGGTCGCTCGCGTAGACCATCCGGCCGTTCGACCAGAACCACCGCCAGCGGCGTTCCTCAGCGATGCGCGTGCCGGTCTCCCACCAGTCCTCGTCGTCCTCGACTTCGAACTCGTACTTCTCGACGTAGGCGCGGTCGTCGACACCGGTCCGGGCGTCCTGTAGGTCGCCGCCGGACCATGCTTCGACGATCCGCTTCGCCTCGTCGTGCCACTGGCTGTAACCACCGACGCTGATCTGCACCTTCTTCACCGCGGCCTCGAGGCCACCGGGGACGACGTCGAGAGAGCCGTGCACCTTCTTCCACGACGACGGGCCGGTGATGAGGAACGCGCGGGTTGCTGGCCCGGGCTGCTTGGACCCCGCGAGGCTGATCCAGTTGCGGCCCTGTCGGAAGATTCCCGAGTCGTCCGCGCCGTCCCCATCGGGCGTTGCGTTGATCAGCGCACCCGCGACCGACTCTTGGATGATGCACGCGATCGTCGCGATCTTGACCGCGCCGGACGCGCCGGCGGCGTCGCACGCGGCGAGCACGCCCTCGCAGATCCGGCGTTGCTGACGCGTCGCCGTCTTGCCCTTGATCTTGAGGGTCTTGTCCGTCTTGTCGAGCGCCCCAGCCGCTTTGCGCTCCCGCTCCGTGTCCTTCACCCGCGCGTCCTTCCGGGCGGCGCGAAGGGCCTTGCGGTCCTCGTCCTCAAGCTCCGCGATCGGCTGAATCCGGTTCTTCTCCGGTGACACGAGCTCCACACCGGCCTGACGGCACAACCCGTCAAGGAACTGCGCCGCCGTCGACGCATCACGGGACGCCCGGGCGCGCTTCCGACGGCGGATCAGATCCCACACCTGCCGCGGATAGAACGTCAGGTCCTCACCGACGTCCGTCTTCTCAAGCTCACAGAGCACCAGGTCGACGTCGCCGATCTCGATCGACACGCCACCCTTGAGGCGCTCCCGGCCGAGCAGCTCGGAGTTCTTGAGGAGGTCGTGGTCCTGATCGGCGATCTGCAACGTGACGGTCGGGGTCTCCGACATCGACCGCTTCGCCGGCGCCGCGAGCAGCGCCGCACCCAGCTCAACCTGCGCGGTGCTACCGGCGAGGACAATGTCCTCCCGGGCGTACGGGACGGTCAGATCAAGCAGCCGCGCACTGGTTCGGGCGGCCACGCTAGTTCTTCTTCTTCTCAGCCGGAAGCCACAGCAGCGTGTCCTTCGTGAACTTGCGATCGGGGTCGCGGAGGCCGTTCGCCTTCCCGAGCTCGTCCGCCTTGCGGCGACTCCCGAGCTCGCGCTTGGCGACGTCGGCGAGCGTTTCGCCCTTCTTCGCCGTCGTGCGCCCCCTGACGCCCCTTCGGTCGTCCTTCACGGGCCGGGTGACGAGGTCGGTCGTGACGACCTGGACGACGGTGACGTCGACGCGGATCCGGACGAGCTTCCCGCCGATGCGGTGCCAGTCGACGTCGTCATCGCCGATCTCAAGGCCGTCGATCCACCACTGCCGGTCGGTGTGCAGCACCGGCCCGGACAGCGTCAGCTTGGGGCGTTCCTCACCGGACACCGGGCGCGCGAGGCGCTCGAGGTGCTGCCACGCTTTCTCGACGTCACCGGGGTACTCCATTCCACGCTCAAGCAGCGCGGGGAGGATCTGCCGGAGGGGGCGGGTGCCGGCGGGGACGGTGAGATCAGCGCGGCCTTGGCGGGGGATCTCCTCGACACCGCCGGCGTAGGACTCGGACGCCATCCGGGGTGTGCCGGCCATCCAGAGGTCGAGGCTGCTCGCCAGGAAACCGGCGCGGAGACGGACGTATCCGGGCTTCGGCTCACCGGCCAAGGCGATGCCGGGCTTGGGGAACCCAAACGAGATCGGCGCTCGCGGCGGGTACAGGTTCTCAAGCTGATCTGAGGGGTAGAGATTTTCGAGGCCGGCGGCGGGGACTTGGGCTTGGATGTTGTGACGGCGGACGTACTCGCCGAGGGTGATTCCACCGGCCTTCCCGAACGCCATCAGCCGCCCCGTTCGCCTGCGCGAACACGGATCTTCGCTACGGCCTCAGCGGTCTTCCGGCCGTCCGTGTTGATGATGATCGGCAGGTCGTGCTCAAGCTTCATCCGGCGGCCGGAGTCGGCGCGCGGCACCATCGACTTACGGCCGAGGGTCCCGTTGCCCATCGGCCCGCCACCCGTTCGCTCACCAGGTCGCCGAGGACGGGAGGGCGGACGGGAGGGACCACGATTCGAGCGACGGATCGGCCGCGGCGCGCTCGCAGCCCGCCGCTGACGGGCACGGCGTGCTTCTGAGTCCTCACCGGGAAGCCAGTCCGTGATGTCACGGCCAAGCTCCCCCCAGCCCTTCGAACCGCTGTACTGGTCAAGCCCCGGCGAGGTCTTCGCGATGTCCCGGATCGCAAGCCCAACGGACGCGGCGATGCCGATGCCCATCGCGACGCCAAGGCCCCTACCGATGCCGCGAAACGCGCCGGATGCTCCGGCCTGGATACGGCCGGAGCGCTTACCTACCTCCGGTCCGAAGCTGGTCGCCATCGTCCCCGCCGCCGCCGGTGCCGCAGTGAGTCCGAACTTGCGGCCCGCGAGTCGACCGGCAGCGCCGAACGCCCCGAGCTTCGACCCGATGATCGCGAGCGCGAACATCTTCCCGTAGGGGCCTGAGGCGAGGAACGCCTTGACGAACCCGTCGGCGGCGTAGATCGACGCCTTGCCCATCGCCTCGAGGATTTTGGGCGCGGCCTTCTCGATCTCCGCCGCCAACTTCTCGCCGATCTCCGCCTTCTTCAGGCTGTCGCCGACGGATTCCACAAGCGGCCCGAAGTGACGTTGCGCCGCCTGCTTGACCCCAGCAAGCTTCGATTCCGTCGACAGATCCGACTTCGCGAGCTTGCCGACCTCCGTCAGGAAGTTCGACGCCGCGCCAGCCGCCGTCTCAAGCTCGGGGATCACGCTCTGCCCGAGCGTCGAACCGAGGTCCTCCCACTGCGCCTTGAGCGTCCGCTGCCGGTTCGCGAGCGAGTCCGAGGTGCGGGCGTAGTCGCCGTGCTGATCCTTCGTGTCCTTCAAGATGATCGCGTAGGAAGCCTGCGCCTTCATCGCGTCCGTCAGCTTGTCCTTCGAGTCGGCGAGCCCCATGTTCAGGGCCTCCTCCTCGACGCGCGCGGCAGCGAGACGGACACCGAACCGGCGAAGCGGCTCCGTCTCCCCGGACAGGCCGGCGCGGATCGCGTCGAGGGTCTCTTCCGGGCTGGCGTTGTTGAACGACGCCATGTCCCCGGCGAGCTGGACCATCCGCGTCGACATATCGCCCGCACGGCTCCGGGCGATGCCCATCGGGACGAGCATGTTCCCAAACGTCCCGGCCGCCTCAAGCGCTTGACGCTGTGAGAGACCAAGCCCGGTGGCGGTGGTCTCCGCGAACTTGAGGACCTCGGCCGCGCCGTCCTTGAAGACGACCTTGTTCTTTGAGACCTGCTCACCAAGATTCACCGCGGAGGTGACGGCGAACTTCATGCCCTTGAAGGCCCCGACGCCAGCGACCCCGACTCCTGCGAGCGCAACGCCGAGACCACGGACGCCGACACCGGCGCCGACGGAGATGCCTTTCATCACCCGCATCCGGGTGTTGACCATCCCGAACCCGCGGGAGGCGCCCTCGGACCGACGGCCCGCCTTCTCGGTGTCCTTGCCCATCCCCTTGACGGACTTGCCGACGCGCTCGGCGTCCGCCGCCGCTTTCCGCGCTTCGCGAAGGCGGACCCTGATGTCGACGTCTTCTGATGCCATGGGGGGTTGGTCCAGTCAGTCGAAGATCACGTCGCGGATCGCTCTCGCGAGGTCCATGTGCAGGTCCTGCCGGCGCTTCCACGCGAGCTGTGCGCGCGCCTCGAGCACGGCCGCCCACACGGGGTCATGGCCGCGTCTGATCGCCTCGCCTCCCGCCCCCGTCCCGAGGGCGTCATGCTCAGCGGCCAAGATGACCTCGGGCGCGCCTAGGGCCCCCCCAGGAGGTTGTCGCTGACCTCCTGCGCGACACCCGCGAGGTGCAAGCTGATCTCGGCGGCGTGATCGTTCACTCGCGCCTCAGGCATCGGTGCGCCGCTGTAGTCAGCGAAGATCGCGAGAGTGTCCCCGCGGGCGGTCCCGGCCTTCAGTGGTGACCCGATCCGCTTGAGCGCCTTACCCGCGTCGACCTCGAGGGCCGCGAGCGTCTCGTCGGCGGTCACGAACGTCAACGGGGCAGGCAGCCCGAGCGCCTCGTGTAGCGGGAGGAGGTCGCCGAGCGGGTCGATGATGAGAATCTCGACGCAGCATGCCGCGATGGCATCGAGGCTGGCGACGAGGGTCTTGGCTGGGTCGTCCTGGCTTGACTCGTCGATGACGCGCATGTACTCGGCGTAGTCGAACTCCGGGGTGCGGTCGTACCGGATCCGGAGGGCATCACCGAGCGCGATGACTCGCGGCTTGATGTCCGCGGCCTGCTGGTGCTGCTTGCGGAGCCGCTCGATCGCTCCGGCCGGGTCAGGCATCTCGGCGCGGGAGGATGGGGCTGTAGAGGTAGACCATCAGGGTCGGCGCTTTCGCCGACCATTGAAAGCCGCTGCGCATGATGCCGACGTGCCGCGTGCCTGGATAGCGAGACGCCCGCAACGGATACACAACCGGGCTGTGAGGGCCATCGGCCATCTAGAAGATGCCCTCGTCGAGCTCGAACGTCAGCGTGAACGTCGCGGCCTCCGCCTCCGACTTCGATGCCTCCGGGATGCTGCTCGACGCGAGCCGTCCCTTGCGACGGTACGCCCGGCCACGCGGCCGATGCTCAGTGTCCAGCGGCTGGAAGGTGACCGTCGCCGCCCTCGACACCCGCGCGGCACCGTCGAGCGCCGCGAGGTCGTAGAACTCCGGGGCGTAGTTGTACTCGAGGGTGGCTGTCTCGACGGTCCCGAGCCCGGGGAGCGTGATCTCCTGGCCGGTGTAGGCGTCGCGGGTCTTCGGGATTTCCGACGACCCGCCGCCGCCACTGAACGTCATCGCCGGCCCGAGATCCCCAAGCCCATCGACGCTTGAGGAGACGCGAATAAACTGCTGGGTCAGTGGCAAAGCCATGGCCTAGCCCTCCTGCCGCGGCGCGGCCTTCGTGAGCCGCAGATTCACGGCGCGGTTGAACGGAGCGGGCGTGACGGTGAGATCGGCGTCGAGCCGCGCAGCGAGCGGCTCTGTGACCGTTGCGACGACGTCGACGGTGTACGGAGGGACCAAGTTGCCGGCGGCGTCCGTGCCGGTGTGCAGCGCTCCGGCCTCAAGCTCCTCCTGCAACATGCGCGACAGGGCCGTGTCGAGATTCCCCTCGACCGTCCCGAGACCGTCGGTGACGGATCCCACGTACTCCTCGGTGATCGGGTCACCCAGAGCGAGAATCCGCATGATCTCGCGGCTACCGTTCGCCTGCACATCCGCCGGATCGGCCGTGGCGCTTGCGAGGGTGTTGTAGTCGTAGAGCTTGAGGACCCCGAACCGGCGAATGGCCGTGTTCACCTGCGCGTCCGTCAGCGTCTGCCGCTCCGCTTCCGTCCACTCGGGGACAAGCCGGAGTACGGTGTCGAGCTGGCCCCACCGGCCCATCGGGGGCTGATGGGGTCCGTACCGTAGGTCGCTGGACGCGATCTTCCCGGCGACGACTGCCGAGAGCTGCACGGACACCTCCGAGCTGACGACCTCCCCCTCGACGACGGCACGCTGACCCCACATCTGCACGAACCTGCGCCCCGGCCCGGTTACCGCCGCGGCGGCCGTGACGTTCGCCGCCGCTGACGCGAGAGGCGCCCCATCGAGCAGCCCGTGGCGATACCCATCGTGCGCAGCGCAGTGGGCGGCGATGGCGGCGCGCATTCCGTCGCTGGTGCCATCCACGATCGCGACCTGCCCCGGCCCGTAGTCGATGGTGCTCCGGTCGAGCGCCGCCTTGGCGTGGTCGGGGG
>CALMNS010000661.1 GCA_937871635.1 uncultured Solirubrobacter sp. | reverse complement strand
CCTGGCGGCCATCCACGCCCGGGTCGGCGCGCTGATCGAGGAGCACGCGCCCGAGGCGGTGGCCCTCGAGGCGGTCTACTTCGGGGCGAACGCGGGCTCGGCGCTGGCGGTCGGTCAGGCGCGCGGCGTGGTCATGCTCGCCGCCGCCCAGCGCGGCGTGGCCTGCCGGGACTACACGCCGCAGCAGGTCAAGGGCGCGGTCTGCGGCTCGGGGCGGGCCGACAAGGGCCAGGTCCAGCGGATGGTGCAGGTCCTCCTCTCGCTCGCCGAGCTCCCGCGGCCCGACCACGCGGCCGACGCCCTGGCGGTGGCCATCTGCCACGCCAACGGCGCGCCGCTGCGCGGGGCGCTGACCCGGACGGCGCCGGTGCCGGCGTGATCGCCCTCGTCTCGGGCGAGGTCGTCCAGCGGCGGGGGGACCACGTCGTCCTGCTCACGAGCGGGGGCGTCGGCTACCGGCTCGCCGTCTCCGCCGAGACGCTGCGCCACGTCCCCGCGGTCGGCAAGGGCGCCTCGCTGCACGCCCACCTGATCGTCCGCGACGACGCGATGGCCCTCTACGGCTTCCACGCGGAGGAGGAGCGCGACCTCTTCCTCCTGCTCATCGGCGTGCAGTCCGTGGGACCGAAGGTGGCCCTCGCCGTCCTCTCCGGCGGCCCGCCGCGCGAGCTGCTCGCCGCGCTCGCGGCCGGCGACGCCGCCCGCTTCCAGGCCGTCCCGGGGATCGGCAAGCGGACCGCGGAGCGGATCATCGTCGAGCTGCGCGAGAAGGTCGGGGCGGCTCCGGCCGAGGACGGGTGGGCGGGCACGGATATCACCCGCAGCGACGATCCCCGCGGCATCGCCCGGGAGGGGCTGCTCGGGCTCGGCTTCTCGCCCCAGGAGGCCGACGGGCTGCTCGACGGCGCGCCGGGCGGCACGCCCGAGGACCTCATCGCCCACGCGCTGCGGGAATCGAGGCGCTGAGCGTGGACCCGATCCGCACCCCCGGCGTCATCGCCGCCGATCTGGTCCACAGCGCCCGCCCCACGCCGGAGGACGACGCCGAGCGGACCCTGCGTCCGGGGCGCCTGGACGATTTCGTCGGGCAGGAGTCGGTCAAGGCGCAGCTGCGCGTCTCCATCGCGGCGGCGCGCGCCCGCGGCGAGGCGCTCGACCACGTCCTCCTCGCCGGGCCGCCCGGCCTGGGCAAGACGTCGCTGGCCCGCATCGTGGCCGACGAGCTCGAGGTGGACTTCCAGCCCACCGCCGCCCCGGCGCTCGAGCGCAAGGCCGACGTCGCGGCCTACCTCACCGCGCTCGAGCCCAACGCGGTCTTCTTCGTGGACGAGATCCACCGGCTGCCGCGGGCGCTCGAGGAGACCTTCTACCCCGCCATGGAGGACCACCAGCTCCCCATCACGGTCGGCGCCGGGGCCGGCGCGCGGATCGTGACGCTGGATCTCCCTCGTTTCACGCTGATCGGGGCCACCACGCGGGCTGGCCTCCTCACCACCCCGCTGCGCGACCGCTTCGGCATCCAGCACCGCCTGGAGCACTACGACCCCGACGAGCTCGCCCGGATCGTCCATCGCAGCGCCGGGGTGCTGGGGGTGGAGATCGAGCCGGCCGGCGCCCGTGCCATCGCCGCGCGCGCCCGCGGGACCCCGCGGGTGGCCAACCGCCTGCTCAAGCGGGTGCGCGACTACGCCGACCTGCGCTCGGGCGGCCGGGTCGACGCGGAGGCGGCCGAGGCGGCGCTGGACCTGCTGGGCGTCGACCAGGAGGGGCTCGACCGGCTCGATCGCGAGATCCTCGCGACGATCTGCGACGGCTTCGGCGGCGGCCCCGTCGGCCTCTCCACGCTGGCCGTCGCGGTGGGGGAGGAGGCCGACACGATCGAGGACGTCTACGAGCCCTACCTGCTGCAGCGCGGCTTCCTGCAGCGCACCCCGCGCGGCCGCTGCGCCACCCGCCGCGCGTTCGCCCACCTGGGGCTCGTGCCGCCGCCCGCGGCCACACCGCTCTTCTAAAACGCGCGTTTACTCGCTCTGCGTACTCTCGATCGCCGTATGGCCCACCTCTTCATCTGTCCCAACTGCGGCCACCGCTCGACCCAGACGGACCGCACCGCCGGCTTCCGCAACCAGCCCAAGGGCTGCTCGAAGTGCGGCTTCGGCTTCCTCTTCGAGCTCCTCGACGACTACTACCCGGCGCCCAACGCCGCCTTCTTCGTCTGCGACCATCAGGGCCGGATCATCGGCTGCGGCCGGGGCTCGAAGGAGCTGACCGGACTGAGCGACGAGAAGGTGATCGGCCGCGAGGCGACCGACGTGCTCGGACTGGACTTCGGGGGCGGCTCTGACGCGGTCGGCACCGTGCTCGAGTGGGGCGTGCGCCAGCTCGGCAAGCCCGTCACGGTCAACGCCGAGGGCGACCTCCCCGCGAAGGCCGTCGCCGACCTCTTCCCGGCGTACGACGACGACGGCGGCCTGCTGCTCGTGCTCACGCCCTCGAAGTGACGGCGCCCAAGTAGGCTCGTAGGGCGTTATGTCCGTTCGCAGACGCTCCCTCTTCGTCCTGCTGCTCGTCCTCGGCCTCATCGCCGGGTCGGCGTACGTGGTCGCGTCCAAGCCGACGTCGCTCGGCCTGGACCTCCAGGGCGGCGTCCAGCTCGTCTACGAGGCCAAGCCGACCAAGGCGCAGCCCACGGTCACCCAGGAGGCCCTGGACCGGTCGCTGCAGCTCGTGCGCCAGCGCGTCGACGCGTTCGGCGTCTCCGAGCCGGAGATCCGGATCTCCGGCAACAACCCGCCCGGCCTCGAGGTCAACCTCCCGGGCGTCGAGAACGCCGACGAGGCCGCCGAGCAGGTCGGCTCGACCGCCCAGCTCTTCCTCTACGACTGGGAGACGAATGTCCTCGACGAGGACTGCCGGCCGAACCCGACCGAGAAGGACGGCGGCGTCACGCCGATCAACGGGCTCTTCCGCGCGGCGGAGCAGGCCTCGCAGTGCCCGGCCCAGGACTTCCCGCGCTCCGTCGCCGCGGACGCGCCCCGGACCTACGCCTTCGCGGCGAACAACCAGCCCCTGGCCGAGGGCCAGGCCTTCGCCAACGAGGCGGAGGCCCGCGAGTCGCTGTCCCCGGCCGAGCGGCGCGGGGCGAAGTTCCTCACCGTCCCGCGCGGGATCCTCCTGCTCCGCGCCGAGCCGCCCGAGCCGACCGAGGCCCAGCCCGACCCGCCGGCGCCCGACCGGTGGTGGATCCTCTACGACCGGCCGGCGCTGAGCGGCACGGACATCCGCAACCCGGAGCAGAACTTCGACCAGCAGGCGACGAACGAGCCGATCGTCACCTTCGACTTCACCGACCGAGGGCG
The DNA here is from genome assembly GCA_937871635.1 of uncultured Solirubrobacter sp. Lineage (GTDB taxonomy): Bacteria > Actinomycetota > Thermoleophilia > Solirubrobacterales > Solirubrobacteraceae > JACCYI01. The sequence continues at coordinate 1,793 of CALMNS010000661.1, read as the reverse complement.
TCGGGCGTTCCAGGAGACGACGCGGAACATCGCCATCCGCGGCCTGGACAACGCCCCGCCCGGCTCGAACGCGATCGCGGCGTCGCACCAGTTCGCGATCGCCCTCGACGACGAGCTCGTCTCGAAGCCCTACATCAACTACCAGGAGAACCCGGACGGCATCGACGGCGTCAATGGCGCCCAGATCTCCGGCTCCTTCACGATCGACTCGGCGCAGAACCTCGCCAACCTGCTCAAGATCGGCGCCCTGCCGCTGCGGCTCGAGGTCATCTCGCGCTCGCAGGTCTCCTCGACCCTGGGCGCCCAGGCGCTCGACCAGGGCATCACGGCGGGCATCGGCGGCTTCATCATCGTCGCGCTCTTCCTGCTGCTCTTCTACCGGGTGCTCGGGGCCATCGCGGTGGGGGCACTGGCGGTCTACGGCCTGTACTTCTACGCGCTGGTCAAGCTCGTCCCGATCACGCTGACCCTGCCGGGGATCGCGGGCCTGATCCTCACCCTCGGCGTCGCGGCCGACGCGAACATCGTGATCTTCGAACGGATCAAGGAGGAGATCCGCAACGGCCGATCCGTCGGCCAGGCGATCGCCCAGGGCTACAAGAAGGCGATCGCCACGATCGCCGACGCGAACGTCGTCACGCTGCTCGTCGCCTTCATCCTCTTCCTGCTGGCGACCGCCGGGGTGCGCGGCTTCGCCTTCACGCTCGGCATCGGCGTGGTGGTGTCGCTGTTCACGGCGGTCCTCGCCACCCAGGCGATCCTGCTGTCGCTGAGCGGGACGAAGCTGCTGGGCTCGCGAGCGGCGCTCGGGGCCTCGGACAAGCCGTCGAGGATCCGCTTCGACTTCATGGGCAAGTCGCGGTACTTCTTCTCCGCCTCCGGCGTCATCCTCCTGATCGGCGCGCTGGGCATCGCCGGGCTCGGGCTGAACTTCGGGATCGACTTCGAGTCGGGGACGCGGATCACCGCTCCGCTCGAACGGCCGGCGTCGATCGAGCAGGTCCGCGGTGTGCTCGAGGAGGCCGGCGTGGGGGACGCGACCCTGCAGGAGGTCGACAACCCGGAGCTCGGCGACAACGTCGTGCAGATCTCGACGGAGACGCTGCGGCCCGAGTCGGTCAACCCGGTCAACGACGCGCTCGACGCGCGGTTCGGGCTCGTCGAGCAGCCGACGCTCGAGACCATCGGCCCCACCTTCGGGGAGTCCGTCGCGCGCTCGGCGATCATCGCGGTGATCGCCTCGCTGCTGATCATCGGCGTCTACATCACGCTGCGCTTCGAGTGGAAGTACGCCGTCCCCGTCCTCATCGCCCTGTCGCACGACATCCTGATCACGGCGGGCATCTACGCCCTGGCCGACCTGGAGGTGACGACGTCGACGGTCGCGGCGCTGCTCACCATCTTGGGCTTCTCGCTCTACGACACGATCATCGTGTTCGACCGGATCCGCGAGAACGTGCCGCGGATGCCGAGCGCCACGTTCTCCCAGATCGTCAACCGGTCGATGTCCGAGGTCATCGTCCGCTCCCTGGCCACGAGCTTCTGCTCCGTGCTCCCGGTGCTCGGCCTGTTCTTCTTCGGCGGTGACACGCTCAAGGACTTCGCCTTCGCGCTCATCGTCGGGACGATCTCCGGCACCTACTCGTCCGTCTTCATCGCCGCCCCGGTGCTCTCGCACTGGAAGTCGCGCGAGGCCGTGTACGCGCGGCGCTCGGCGCGGATCGAGCAGGAGTTCGGCGGCGTCGTGCCCGCCTACGCCGTCGCCATGCCGGGCGTGCCGCTCGACGTGGAGC
>CALMNS010000660.1 GCA_937871635.1 uncultured Solirubrobacter sp. | reverse complement strand
CACCTGCACCGCGCGGGCCCGCTGCCCGCCGACGAGCCCGCCGAGTGGCGCCCTGACCCGGGCGGGCCGCGGCTGCACAACTGCGGCTCGTGGGTCTTCGAGCCGCTGCTCCTCTCCGGGGCGGACCCGCCACACCCCTACTGGCCCGGCGGCGCGGTCCTGCTCGAGGAGGGCGAGGCGCCGCGCACCCTCACGCTGCTCGACGACCTTGCGCCCGGGGACCTGTAGGGGCTGCGGCGCGGTGACGGGAGCACGCGGGCCCCGCCGCGCCCCTCGGCGACCGCGCCCGCGTCGACCACGAGCGTCAGGTGCGGTCGCGCTCCTCGACGATCGGGTCGGCGGCCCCGGGGGGCCGGACGCGGCGGTCGGGTGCGCGCAGGGCGCCGCGGCGTCGAACGGCGCGGGTCGGGGTGCCTCTCGCCGAGATGGACACTCGGTGAGTCTCAGTGAGAGCTCCGGGTGTCCATTCCCCCGCGAGGATGGCTCTCGTTGCTCCGTACGGACCACCACCGCACGCTCCGTGCGCGATACGGGCTCCTGCCGGGGAGCGCTACGACCCGCTGAGCCCGGCCACCGCGCTGGCCACCGGCACGTCGCCCTGGAGCACCTCGAAGACGAGCCCCTCGGTGGTCGGGGAGTCGAGCACCGCGACGAGGACGTCGGCGACGTCGTCGCGGGTGACCGTCCCGCCGTAGCCGAGCCGCTCGGCGACCACCACGCGCCCGTGCGGCGGGTCGTCGGTGAGGTGGCCGGGGCGCACGATGGTCCAGGCCAGGCCGGAGGCCTGCACGGCGGCGTCGGCCTCGGCCTTGGCCCGCAGGTAGGGGCGCATGGCCTCCGGGCCGCCCTCGGGCTCGTCGGCGCCCATCGAGGAGACGACGACGAAGCGCGGGATGCCGAGCGCCTCCGCGCCCTCGAGGAGCTTCACGCAGCCGGCGTAGTCGACGGTCCGCTTGCGCTCGGGCCCGCTGCCCGGGCCCGCCCCGGCGGCGAAGACGATCGCGTCGGCGTCGAGCAGGTGCGGGGTCGGGTCCTCGGACTCGAGGTCGACCACGACGGCCTCCGCGCCGACCGCCTCGAGGTCGGCGGCGTGGTCGGGGTTGCGGATCAGCCCGCGCGCCCGGTCGCCCCGCGCGGCCAGCCGCTCGAGGAGCCTGATGCCGATCTTGCCGTGTCCACCCGCGACGATGACGTCCATGGGGCTCGCGCATACCCCCGCGAGCGGCTCGGGTACCACGGGGGCATGCCCACGAAGAAGGAGGACCTGCCCTCCACCCTCAAGCGCTCGCCGGCCAAGGCGCAGCGCACCTACGCCGAGACCCTCGACTCCGCCGAGGAGACCTACGACGGCGACGAGGCCCGCGCGCACCGGACCGCCTGGTCGGCGGTCAAGCACTCCTTCGAGAAGGTCGGCGACCACTGGGAGGAGAAGGACGAGAAGGGCCCGTCCGACGCCCAGGCGGCCCAGGGCGGTCGGGCGGCGCGCGAGAACCCGAAGCCGACCCACGGCGGCGTGGACGTCCGCGGCAACACGAAGGAGGCGCTCTACGAGCGGGCCAAGAAGGCCGGCGTCCCCAACCGCTCGAAGATGAGCAAGGACGAGCTGGCCGAGGCGCTCAAGCGGCGCGAGAAGGGCTAGGGAGTTCCGGCCCGGACCGCCCGCCGCAGCCGCTCCACCCGGCCGCGCGCCTCGCGCAGGCGCGCCGCGAAGGAATCCGAGCGCCGGGCCGCCCGCTCGAGCGCGCGCGTGACCCGCAGGTAGGAGCCCTGGCCCGTGGTCAGGACGAGGTCGACCCCGGCGCGCACGGAGCGCACGGCGGTCGCCTCCACGGAGCCCGTCCGCACGACGGCGTCGGCCTCGAGCGAGTCGGTGACCACCACCCCGCGGAAGCCGAGCTCGCGGCGCAGCAGCCCGTCGAGGATCCGCGGCGACTGCGAGGCGATGCGGTCCTCGTCGAGCGCGGGGTAGCGCGCGTGGGAGGCCATGACGAGCGGCGCTCCCGCCTCGATCCCGGCTCGGAAGGGCGCGAGTGTCGGCGCGCCGGCGATCGTGGCCGGCGCGTCGTCGGTGTTCACCGTTGCGCCGCCGAGCCCCGGGAAGTGCTTCAGGGT
>CALMNS010000659.1 GCA_937871635.1 uncultured Solirubrobacter sp. | reverse complement strand
ACCTCCGAGCGGGCGACGACGAGCAGGCCGGAGGTGTCGCGGTCGAGCCGGTGGACGATCCCGGCGCGGGCGTGGTCCTCGCCGCCCGCCGCGCCGAGGGCGGCCAAGGCCTGGGCGAGGGTCCCCTCGGGATGCCCGGGCGCCGGGTGGACGACCACCCCCGTCGCCTTGTCGACCACGAGCAGGTGCTCATCCTCGTAGGCGACCGCGAAGCGCGCGGGGGCCACGGCGGCCCGCGCGACGGGCGCCACCTCCTCCACCTCGATGTGCTCCTCGCCGGTGACGAGGTGGCGCTTGGGCCGCTGCTCGCCGTCGACCGTGACCCGCCCGGCCTCGATGAGCGACTGCGCCGCGCTGCGCGAGACGCCCAGCCGCTCGGCGACCGCGACGTCGAGCCGCGAGCGCTCAGCCGGCACGGGCGTGGGGCCGCTCGAGGACGAACAGCAGCGCCACGACGCCGAAGGTGATGGCGACGTCGGCGACGTTGAACGCCGGCCAGAGCGGGAGGTCGACGAAGTCGGTCACCGCCCCGTCGAGCACCCGGTCGATCAGGTTGCCCGTGGCTCCGCCGAGCAGGAGGCCGACCGGGAGCCACACCCCGCGCCGCCCCGGATCACGCGCGAAGAAGACGAGCAGGGCGACCATGGCCACGGCGGTGAAGACGATCAGCAGCCCGCCCCCGTCCTGGAAGAGGGAGAACGCCACGCCCGTGTTGCGCGTGTTGACGAGCTCGACGCCCGGGAGGACGTTCTCCGAACCGCCCCGCGGGACGGAGGCGCGGACGAGCGCCTTGCTCGCCTGGTCGAGCGCGACGACCACCGCGAGGACGCCGGCCGCGCGGACCCCGGGGGTCAACCGCGGATGATGCCGACGACGATGCCGCCCACGATCTGCAGCGCGAAGATGGCGACCATCGGGCTGAGATCCAGCGGGCCGAGCCGCGGCACCCACCGGAAGAGCCGGAGGTAGGGCTGCGCCACGTCGCGCAGGAAGTCGAGCAGCGCGCTGGACCACCGCGAGTACGGGACCCGGGCGCCCAGGGAGAACACGAGCTGGGCCACCACCCACGCGATGATGATCAGCGTGTAGACGAGGATGAGCGAGCCGAGGAAGTCGGCGATCCCGTCGCGGACCTCCATCAGACGCCCCTGACCTCGTCCATCTGCATGGCGGCGAGCATAGGCGGCCCGCCTCAGCTCTGGTTGAAGAAGCCCTTCTCGATGAGCCGCGCGCGCTCCTCGGCGGAGACCTCGACGTTGCGCGGGGTGAGCAGGAAGACCTTGTCGGCGATCCGCTGCATCCCGCCGTCGAGCGCGTAGGTGAGGCCCGAGGCGAAGTCGATGAGCCGCTTGGAGAGGTCGGCGTCCGAGCTCTGCAGGTTGATGATCACCGGGATGGCGTCCTTGAACTTGTCGGCGATGTCCTGGGCGTCGTTGAAGGACTTGGGGATGACCAGGTGCACGCGGATGTCGCGGTCGGCGCGGCCGTTGCCCGGCGCCTCGCGCGCGCCGACGGGACGCAGCTGCGCGGTCCGGCGCTCGCT
>CALMNS010000658.1 GCA_937871635.1 uncultured Solirubrobacter sp. | reverse complement strand
TCCTGGAGGAGGTCAGCGGCCTGCTGGAGCGCCTCGAGTCCACCCCGGTGCCCGTCGTGGCCGCCGTCCAGGGCCCGGCGATCGCCGGCGGCCTGGAGCTCGTGCTGGCCTGCGACGTCGTGGTCGCCGGCCACGCCGCGGCCTTCGGCGACGGGCACGCCAACTACGGGCTGCTGCCCGGCGGTGGCGGATCCGTGCGGCTACCCGCGCGGGTCGGTCCGGCCACCGCGCGCTACCTCATGTTCACCGGCCGCACGCTGCCGGCCGCTGAGCTCGTCCACACCGACTTGATCACCCGCCTGGTCGCCGACGCGGACCTGGAGGACGAGGCGCAGGCGTTGGCCGAGGAGATCGGCGCCAAGAGCCCGCTCGGCCTGGCCAGCATGAAGGCGCTGGTGGCCGACGGGCAGCATACGCCCGCCGCGGAGGCCATGCGCCACGAGCTCGACGTCGTGGCCGAGCACACCGCCAGCGCGGACTTCGCCGAGGGCCTCGCCGCCTTCGCCGAGAAGCGCCTCCCGGTGTTCACAGGCCGATGAGCTCGCCGACGCGGGGGTCCGAGGTCGGCGGCGAGCTGGGCGGGCGCGTGGTGCTGGTGACCGGGGCGGGGCAGGGCGTCGGGCGCGCGATCGCCCGGCTGTGCGCGGCACGCGGCGCTCGGGTCGTCGTCAACGACTTCCATGCCGATCGGGCACGGGACGTGGCGGGAGAGATCGCCGAGGACGGCGGCGAGGCGCTCGCGCTGACCTGTGACGTGACCGACTTCGACGCCGTGCAGGCGATGGCTCAAGAGACCGTCGGGCGGCTCGGCGGCCTGGACGTCCTGGTCAACAACGCGGGCAACGCCGGGCCGGTCGCCTCCGGGCTGTTCGACGGGCCGCCGTTCTGGGAGACCGGACCCGCGGACTGGGAGCCCTGGCTGGCCACGAACCTGTTCGGGGTCCTCAACGTCACTCGGGCCTGCGTGCCCTACATGGTCCAGGCGGGCTGGGGCCGCGTCGTGACGATGATCTCCGACGCGGGCCGGGTGGGGGAGCCGAACCTCGTGGTCTACGGCGGCGCCAAGGCGGGTGCAGCCGGCTTCTCCCGGGGACTCGCCAAAGCCGTCGCGCGCCACGGCGTGACCGTCAATTGCGTCGCGCTGGGCTCGATGGACACCGAGGCGGTCGCCGAGGTGACCGCCGACCCCGCCCTGCTCAAGCGCGTCCTGTCGGCCTATCCCATCCGCCGCCTGGGGACCCCGGCGGACGCCGCGCACATGGTCGCGTTCCTGGCCTCCGACGCGGCCGAGTGGATCACCGGCCAGACCTACCCCGTCAACGGCGGCTACGCCGTCACCACTTGAAGGCTGAGGAGACGTCGCATGGAGATCGGTGTGTCCCTGCTGTACCCGCCGTGGCTCGAGCTGCCCGAGCAGCTCGCGATCGCCCGGCGGGCCGACGAACTCGGCCTGGACTCGGTCTGGGTCCCGGAGGGCTATGGCCAAGAGGCCGTTGCGCTCCTCGGGGCGCTGGCCGCCACAACCCGGCAGGTCGGGCTCGGAGCGGGGATCATGCAGATCCCGGCCCGCCAGCCCACCGCGGCCGCCATGGCCGCCGCCACGCTGGACCGTTTGTCGGGCGGGCGGCTGCGGCTCGGGTTCGGGCTCTCAGGCCCACAGGTCTCCGAGGGCTGGTTCGGCGTCCCGTTCACCTCCGCCCTCGGCCGGACCCGCGAGTACCTCGAGATCGTCCGCCAGGCCCTGGACTGCAAGCCCATCGACTACGAAGGTCGCCACTGGACCCTGCCGCTGCGCGAGGGCGGCCTGGGGCAGGGCAAGCCGATCAAGCTGCTCACCCCGCCCGTTCAGGAGCGCATCCCGATCTTCCTCGGGGTCGGCGGGGAGCAGACGACCCGCCAGGCGGGCCAGATCGCCGACGGCTGGACGCCGTTCCTCTTCAGCCCTGAACACGCCGAGACGCTCACCGCGCCACTGCTGGAGGGCATCGAGAAGGCCGGCCGCGACCGCAGCGACGTGGTGGTCGCGCCGCTCGTCGTCGCTGCGCTCGACGACGACCTGGACTGCGCGCGCGATGTGGTGCGCCCCCTCGTCGCCTTGTACCTGGGCGGCATGGGATCCAAGGAGAAGAACTTCTACGTCGACCTGGCCGTCCGCTACGGCCACGGGCCGGCCGCCCGCCTCTGCCAAGGGCGCTTCCTGGCCGGCGACCGGGCGGGCGCCGCGGCCGCCATCGATGACGAGCTGCTGGACCTCGTGGCGCTGGCCGCCACCCCCGAGACGCTCGGCGACCGTCTGCGGGCCTACGAGCGCGCCGGCGTGGACCTGCTGATCGTCACGCCACTCGGCGACTCCGAGCGGCTGCTGAGCGCCCTGGCCACGCACGCGAGCCCGGCGGGGGCGGCGGCATGAGGCCGGTGGTGGTCGCCGGGGTCGGGATGACCCCGTTCGGCAAGCAGCCCGGGCGCTCCTACGACGCCCTGGTCACCGAGTCCACTGCTGAGGCCTTCGCCGACGCGCGATGCGGTCCCGACGACGTCCAGCTCGTCTACTACGCGAACACGGGTGCGGGCCTCGTCCAGGGCCAGGAATCCGTCCGCGGGCAGCACGCCGTCCGCGGCGCGGGCCTCTCGGGGATCCCGCTCATCAACGTAGAGAACGCCTGCGCCTCAGGATCGACCGCGCTCAACCAGGCCTGGCTGGCGGTCGCCTCCGGGCAAGTCGACGTCGCCGTGGCCATCGGCGCGGAGAAGCTCACCCACCCCGACCGCTCCCGCGCTTTCGCGGTGATGACCTCCGCGCTGGACCAGACGCGCCTGGAGGACATCCGGGCGGACCTCGACGGTGGCTCGGGCTCGGTGTTCATGGACATCTACGCCCGCTTCGCCACCTGGTACGCCGAGCGGACCGACGCCAGCGAGCGCGACTTCGCACAGGTGGCCGTCAAGAACCACGCCCACGGCGCCCTGAACCCCAAAGCCCAGTACGGCACCGAGCTGACCCTCGACGAGGTGCTCGAGGCCCGACGGATCTCCGGGCCGCTCACGCTGCCGATGTGCGCGCCGATGTCGGACGGCGCCGCAGTCGCCGTCGTCACCACACCTGAAGTGGCGCGCTCCTGGGGTGCGGAGCCCGTGCTGCTGGCGGCCACCGCGATCGGCGCGGGACGCCCGGGCCGGTACGGTGAGCTCGTTCCCGCGACCGCCGCGCGGGCCTACGCCATGGCCGGGATCGGTCCGGAGGACGTCGACGTCGTCGAGTGCCACGACGCCGCCTCCCCCGCCGAGCTCATCGTCACCGAGGAGCTCGGCCTCTGCGGGCCGGGCGAGGCGACGAGCCTGCTGCGGTCGGGTGCCACCGCCCTGGGTGGGCGGCTGCCGATCAATCCCAGCGGAGGGCTGGGGAGCCGCGGGCACCCGATCGCCGCCACCGGCCTGGCGCAGGTCACCGAGCTGGTCGACCAGCTGCGCGGGCGCTGCGGCGCGCGACAGGTCGAGGGCGCGCGCGTCGGCCTCGCCGAGAATGCCGGGGGCTACCTCGGGCCCGACGCGGCCGCCGCGTCGGTGACCGTCCTGCGGAGGTGGGGGTGATCGACGGGGTGCGCGTCGAGGGCAGCGGTCCGGTCCGCCGGCTCGTGCTCGATCGTCCGGCCCGGCGCAACGCCCAGACCGTGGCGATGTGGCGTGAGCTGGACCGCCTCGCGGCTGCGCTTGCGGCCGACTCCGGAGTGCGCTGCGTGGTCCTCAGCGGCGCGGGCGACTGCTTCAGCTCGGGCCTGGATCTCGGCGAGCTGGCGCCGGGAAACCCCCTTGCGCTGCTCGCGGATCCCGGAGCGGGGCAGAAGGCCCGCGCGCTGCTGTCCGAGTTGCAGACCGCGTTCCTGTGGCCGACGCGCGCGCCGTTCCTGGTGATCGCCGAGGTGGCCGGCGTCGCGCTCGGCGCCGGCTTTGAGCTCGCGCTGGCTTGCGACATCCGCCTGGTGGCCGAGGACGCCCGCCTGCAGCTGCCCGAGGTGGCGATGGGCGTCGTGCCCGACCTCGGAGGCTGTCACCATCTCCGCGAGCTCGTGGGCTACGAACGGGCGCTGGACCTCCTCGTCCGCTCTGCGCGCATCGACGGCGCCGAGGCGGTGCGGCTGGGGATCGCGCTGCGCGCGGTGCCCGCCGCCGACCTCCATCAAGTGACGATGGCCTACGCCGACGCGGTGGCCGAGGTCCCCGGGGCGACGACCGTCCGCGACCTCAAGGCCGCCCTGCGCGCGCCGAGTCGCACCGCGAGTCTGGCGGCGGCGGCCGCGGGGATGGTTGCCGGACTGCAGGCAGCCGGGGCGCCGATGCGGCCCTGAGACTCAGCCCGTGGCTCCGGCCGCGGCCGCCTCGTCGGCCCGGTCGGCGGCGGGCGGAAGGACGCCCTCGAGGACGAGGAGTATCTGCCGCTCGAGCGCCTCGCGCCCGACCGGGCCGTCGGGGTCGTACCAGCGGTACAGGGTCGTGAGCATCGAGAGGACGAGGTTTGCGGCGATCTGGGTGTCCAGGCCGCGCGGCGCGGCCGAAGCCAGCGCGGCGCACTCGTCCAGCAAGCCGCGCAAGTCCACCGACTGCTGGTGGGAGAAGGCGTGGAAGCGCTGCTTGGCTTGGTCGGAGAGCTCGACCTGCTCGGAGAAGAGGATCGCGTAGAAGGAGCGCAGCTCGGTGGCACTGCGGACGTGGAGGCGAACGAGATGGCGCACGCGCTCAGGCGCCGTGCCGGGCCCGTGAACGACCGCGTCGAGGTCCTCGAGCAGGTCGTCGCAGACCGCGTCGACCATGCGGTTGAGCAGCTCCTGCTTGCTGCGGGTGTACTTGTAGACGGTGGGGCGCGAGACGCCGCTGGCGTCGGCGATGTCGTCGATGGTCGTGTTGCGATAGCCCCGCGCCTCAAAGGCAGCGGCCGCGGCGCGCACGAGCGCGTCAATGTCCGTGGCGCGACTACGCGCCACGCTTCAGTCCTCCCACGCAGGTGACGCCGTCCACGCCGCCCGATGCTAGACCCCTAGGCGAGAGCGAGCTCCGGCAGCGCGCGAGCGGTCGGGACGGGCCGCGGGTCGGGGGCGCGGCGGCCTCGGACCAAGTCGGCGGCCTTCTCCCCGATCATGTAGGCGGGGGCCTGCGTGTTGCCGTGGGTGATCGTCGGCATGACCGAGACGTCGGCCACCCGTAGGCCCTCGACGCCGTGGACGCGCAGATCGTGGTCGACTGCGCCCTGCCCGGCCGGGCCCATCCGCGCCGTGCCCGCGGCGTGGTACGTGTGCTGGCAGGTCCGGCGGATCTCGGCTCGTATCCGCGCGGGATCGGTCGTGCCGCCGATCTCGCCGGCCGGGGCCCCGCAGAATCCCTGCAGGGGTCCTGAGCCCGCGATCTCCTGGGCGAGGAGCACCGCTTCGACCATCGCGTCGAGCTCTCGTGCCTGCGAGAGCATGTGGTAGCGGATGCGAGGCTTCCCGAGCGGATCGGCGTCAGGGACCAGGACGCTGCCGCGGCTCTCAGGCGCCAGGAACGACGCGGCGATCGTGAACGTTGCGCTCGGCCAGCTCTCCGCGCCGTGGTCCATGATGTGCCCCGGGGCCAGGATGACCTGGAAGTCGGGAGCCGGCCCGCAGCCCGAGCTGCGCCAGTGGCCGGCGGCCTCGACGAGGTTGGAGGACAGCGGGCCGCTCTGACGCAGCACCCAGTGGGCCAGGTGGCGAGGGTGCTCGGCGTCGAACAGCCCGAGGTGCCCGCCCGCCAGTTCGAAGGGGACCGAGACGAGCGGGTGCTCCATCAGGTTCGCGCCCACCGCGGGGAGGTCGACCTGCACGGGGATGCCGACGGACCGCAGGTGCTCGGCCGGCCCGATCCCTGAGTGCTGCAGGACCGCCGGAGTGCCGAATGCCCCTGCGGAGAGGACGACCTCGCCGCTCACCTTCGCCCGCGCGGGCTTGCCGTCGCGCAGGTACTCCACCGCGACCGCCCGGCCTCCGCGCAGGACGATCCGCGTCACGTGGCTGCCGGTGTGGATGTGCAGCCGCCGGCGGAGCGACAGCGGCAGGTAGGCCCGGGAGGCGTTCAGGCGCACCCCGCGGCGCTGCGTGAGCTGCAGTGGCCCGAAGCCCTCCTGCTCGGCGCCGTTGAAGTCCGGGTTGGCCGGCAGGCCGAGCGACACCGCACCGTCGACGAGCGCCCGCGTGACCGGATCGACGTAGCGCGAGCGGCTTACGGTCAAGGGCCCGCCGCGCCCGTGGAAGTCGTCGCAGAACTCCTGGTTGTCCTCCGAGCGGCGGAAGTAGGGCAGCACCTCCTCGTAGGACCAGCCCTCAGCGCCGTTGGCGGCCCAGCCGTCGAAGTCGGTGCGATTGCCGCGGATGTAGGCCATCGCGTTCATCGAGCTGGTGCCGCCGAGCACCTTCCCGCGCGGGGTGCGGATGCGCCGGCCGTCCAGCCCCGCCTCTGGTTCTGTCCAGAAGTCCCAATCGATGACGGTGCCGAACTGCTGGATGAAGGCGGCGGGAATCAGGACGTCCATGCGCCGGTCGCTGCCGCCGGCCTCCAGCAGCAGGACGCGACGGCCCGGGTCCTCGGCCAGCCGCGCGGCGACCACGCAGCCCGAGGTTCCGGCGCCGATGACGATGTCGTCATAGGCGGTCATCGGTTTGCCTCCGGTCGGGCCAGGCGCCGTCGTCCGCGGCCCACGGCGAAGCGCACGAACGCCGCGGCCAGGCGGCTCTTGCCGGGCGAGTAGGGGTACCACAGCAACTGGTCGGCCCGGGTGGCCAGACGCGGCGAGGTGACGCCCTGGGCGCGGCAGAAGCGCAACAGGCCCTGCGCGCCGCCGTAGCGGGCGCCGAGGCCCGAGTCGCGCCAGCCGCCCATCGGAAGCGGTGGGGAGATCACGTTGGTGAAGACGTCGTTGACGTTGACCGCGCCGACCTCCAGGCGCCGGGCCACGCGCTCGCCCCGCCGGCGGTCGCGCGTCCATACCGTCGCCGACAACCCGTAGGCGGAGTCGTTGGCCAGCGCGACCGCCTCGTCTTCGTCACGGACGCGCATGACCGGCAGCGTGGGGCCGAACGTCTCCTCCTGCATGATGCGCATGGAATGGTCGACGTCGACCAGGACGGTCGGGGCGATCCACGAACCGGCGCGGTCGGCGGTGCCGGCTCCGGTGAGCACGCGTGCGCCGCGAGCGACCGCGTCGCCGACGTGGTCGCGGACGATCGCCACCTGCCGCGGGTCGGACATGGCGCCGACCTCCATGGTCCCGGCCACCGTGTCGGGCCCCTGGCGCAGCTTGCCGGCCCGTGCGGCCAGCTCGGTCACGAAGGGCTGGTAGATGTCGGCGTGCACGTAGACGCGCTCGACGGAGGTGCAGACCTGGCCGGCGTTGAAGATCCCACCCCACAGTGCCCCGGCGACCGCCCGCGGCACGTCGGCGTCCTCCAGGACGATCATCGGGTCCTTCCCGCCGAGCTCCAGCGAGCACGGGATCAGCCGCTCCGCGGCCCGCATGCCGATTGCCCGCCCGGTCGCGGTCGAGCCGGTGAACTGCACGTAATCGACCGCGTCGACGACCGCCGCGCCCGTGTCACCCGCTCCGGCGAGGACCCGCAGGACGTCCGGGGCGCCGATCTCCTGCCAGCCCCGCCCGAGCTCCAAGGCGGTCAGCGGAGTCTGCTCGGCGGGCTTGAGCAGGACGGCGGCACCGGCCATGAGCGCGGGGGCGATGTCACCGAGCGGGATGAAGAGCGGGAAGTTCCACGGGGTGATGACGCCGACCAGCGGGTGGGGCCGGTGGTTGACCTGCAGCGCCTTGCCCAGGGTGAGCAGGTTGTGCGGCCGCGGACGGCGCGCGCGCAGGAAGGTTTCCGCCCGGCGGGCGAAGTAGGCCAGGACATCGGCCCCGGCCGCCGTCTCGAAGGCGGCGTCCTGCCGGACTTTGCCCGCCTCGGCTTGCATGAGATCGAGCAGGTGCGGCTCCTGGTCGAGCACCCAGTCGCGCAGCCGAAGGACGTGCCGGGCCCGGGCGGCCGGTCCGATGGCCTCCCACTCGCGCTGGGCGTCGCGGAGCCCAGTCGCCGCTCGCTGCACGTCCTCCGGCGTCGCGGCGGGGATCGAGGCGATGAGCCGACCGTCTTCAGGCGAGTGGACCTCGAAGTCGACCTGGTCGAAGGCGGGGACCGTCGCGGTCATGGCGTCTGCGGGCATGAATCCCTCTCGTTCAATGTTGCCTAACTGGTTAGACAACGTTGGACGAGGTTACGCGTAGCTCAACGGCACGTCAAGGCGGCGCGGCGGATTTCCGTCCGGCTCGTCGAGGCGGCGTGGCTTCCGTCCTTGAGCGCCCCCGGTGTAGCCGTGTCACGATTCGGGGGGCTGTCTCGTCAGCTGGTCATGAACGCGAACGACGTCGGGATCACCGGAGCCACGGGCGCGGTGGGGCGGAGTGCCGTCCGCCAACCGGGCGCAGAGGCTTCGCTCGCGGCATGACCGTCCTGCGTCGCTTCGCGCAGGCGCGCCCGCGGCTGCTCCGCCTCGCCTACACCCAGCTCGGCGACCTGGGCGAGGCGGAGGACGTCGTGCAGGAGGCGTGGGTACGGCTCGAGCGCACGGACGCGGAATCCATCGACGACCTCGACGCCTGGCTGACGACCGTGGTCAGCCGGCTCGCGCTCGACGCACTGCGCTCTGCTCGGGTACGGCGCGAAACGTACGTCGGCCCGTGGCTGCCGGAACCGGTGGTGCCCTCCCCGGCAGAAGATCCGGCCGACCGCGTCACCCTCGACGAGTCGGTCAGCTACGCGCTGCTCGCGCTGCTCGAGCAGCTCTCGCCCGCGGAGCGCACGGCGTTCGTGTTGCACGACGTCTTCGACGTGCCGTTCGACGAGGTCGGCGAGGTCGTCGGTCGCACGCCCGAGGCCGTGCGTCAGCTCGCCTCGCGCGCCCGCCGCCACGTCGCGCGGGAGCGCCCGCGCTTCGAGGCCTCCGCGGATCAGCACGATCGAGCGGTGCGCGCCTTCGCACAGGCGGTCGCCGAGGGCGACCTCGACGACCTGGTCGCCGTGCTCGATCCCGACGTCGTGTGGACCTCCGACGGCGGCGGCCGCGCGATCGCCTCACGCAAGCCGGTGCACGGCGCCCACCGCGTCGCTCGGGCATGGGTCGCGTTGTGGCGCAAGGCGTCGATCGATCCGACGGCGACGCCGATCGAGCTCAACGGGCGGCTCGGCCTGATGATCGGGGGCGCCGACCACCACCGCTCGGTCCTCTCCTTCACGGTCGACGGCGGGCGCATCATCCGCATCGACGTCGTGCGCAATCCGGAGAAGCTGCATCACGTCCACGGAACCGCATCGACGGAGGTCCACGAGTGAGGGTCCCGAACCGCACGCACACCGCTCGGCCCTGGCGCATCCACGAGCTGGTCCCCGACTTCCGCCTTGAGGACGTGTGGGCGCTGCCCACGCCCGGCGGCCCGCACGACTTCCCCCGCCTCGTGCACAACGCCACGTCGGGCGCCCCGGAGGACGGCGCCTCGGCGGTCGGCCGCGTGCTGTGGGCCGTTCGCTGGAAGCTCGGCGCGCTGCTCGGCTGGGACGACGAGGACCGGGCCCCCGACCGGCCCACGCTCCGCGACCGCCTGCCTGCCGACCTGCGGAACGGTCCGTCCGGCCCCGGCTTCGAGGCGAAGCCCTTCACCCCGGTCTACCTCCTCGAGGACGAGTTCGCGGCGGAGATCGTCAACCGCACCGTCCACGGGATCATGCACCTCGGCTGGGTCGAGGACGAGGACGGCGTCTGGCGCGGGGAGATGGGCGTCTACGTCAAGCCCAACGGGCGGCTCGGGCACGCATACATGGCGGCGATCAGGCCGTTCCGGTACCTGTTCATCTACCCGCCGCTGATGCGACAGATCGAGCGGGACTGGCGGGCAGGCGACGGCGATGCGGGGACGCCGAGCCCGACCGCCACCCTCGCGGTTGGACGGGGCGCGGCATGACCGCCTCGAACGCTGCAACGGCTCGGCGGCATCGTGTCGTGGTGGTCGGTGGCGGTTTCGGCGGTCTACAGGCGGTGCGTGGGTTGCGCCGTGCGCCGGTCGACGTCACGCTCGTCGACCGCCGCAACTTCCACCTGTTCCAGCCGCTGCTCTACCAGGTCGGCACCGGCGCGCTGTCGGCCGGGGAGATCGCCTCGCCGCTGCGCGGCATCCTCAAGCGCCAGCGCAACGCACGGGTGGTGCTCGGCGAGGTGTCGGGCTTCGACCTCGAGCGCCGGCGCGTGCTGGTCGGGGAGCGGGGGATCGAGTACGACACGCTGGTGGTGGCGACCGGCGCCGAGCACGCCTACTTCGGCCACGACGAGTGGCGGTCGGCGGCGCCGGGGCTCAAGACGGTCGAGGACGCGTTGGAGGTCCGTGCCCGGATCCTCAATGCCTTCGAGGCGGCGGAGCTCGAACGCGACCCGGAGCTGCGCCGCGCCTGGCTGACCTTCGTGGTGGTCGGCGGCGGCCCGACCGGCGTCGAACTGGCCGGCCAGATCGCGGAGATCGCACACGACACGCTGCGGCGCGACTTTCGCGACATCGACCCGGGCAGCGCGCGAATCGTGCTCGTCGAGGCCGCCCCACGGGTGCTGACCGGCTTCCCCGAGCGGCTTTCGGCGCGCGCCGCCGCTGCGCTCGAGCGCTTGGGCGTCACACCGAAGCTCGACCGCGCGGTGGTGAACGTCGACGCGCACGCCGTGACCGTCCAGACGCCCGACGGCCTCCGGGAGCGGATCTCAGCCCGCACCGCGATCTGGGCCGCCGGCGTCCGAGCCTCCGGTCTTGCCGGCGAGCTCGCCGACGCCGGCGGCGCGAGCGTCGACCGCGCCGGCCGGCTGGTCGTCGGTCCCGACCTCACCCTGCCCGGCCATCCCGAGGTGATGGCGCTCGGCGACATGGCGCAGGTGCTCGACACCGAGGCCCGCTCTCAGGAGCTCCCGGGCGTGGCCCCGACCGCCATGCAGCAGGGCCGCTACGCGGCGAAGGCCATCCGGGCACGGCTCAACGGTCGGGAGCGCCGGCCGTTCCGCTACGTCGACAAGGGCAACGTGGCCACGATCGGCCGCCTCAAGGCGGTGATGGACCTGAGGGGCTTGCGGCTGAGCGGCGTCCTCGCCTGGCTCGCCTACCTGTTCGTGCACCTCTTCTACCTGGTCGGGCTCCAGAACCGGCTCCTGGTCATGATCCGCTGGACCGTGAGCTTCCTGACCCGCGGGCGGGGCGCACGACTCATCACGGGCGAGCCCGCCGAGACGGGGGCGGCGCGGGAGCGCATCGCGGCATGAGGCGCCTGCTGCCCGCCTCCGCCACGGGCGCCCTGAGCGGCGCACCCGTCCCGCTCGGCGATCTCGCGCTCAAGCTGCCGCACCTGACCCGCCGCATGACCGCGCTCCACTGCGCCCTGTTCCTCCGCGGGCAGACCGGCCCGCTGGCGCGCTGGTTCGGCGCCCAGGTCCTCGTGCTGGAGACCGTCGGTCGGCGCACGGGCAGGCTGCGCTCGACGCCGCTCGCCTCCCTGTCCCACGGCGACGCCCTCGTCGTCGTGCCCGCCAACGCCGGCGCCGATCTCGCCCCGGCCTGGTGGCTCAACCTCCAGGCCGCCGGACAAGGGGTCGCCATCCTGGGCAATGAGCGCCGACCCGTCAAGCCGCGGATCGCCGCCGACCCTGAACACCAGCAGCTCTGGCGGCGCTTGGCCACCGTCGCTCCGATCGACCACTACCAGCGCCGCACCCGCCGGCCGCTGCCGATCGTCGTCCTCGAGCCGCTGTCGTCCCCACCCAACCAGGAGCCACGCCATGAGCACGCTTGCCGAGCCGCTCGTCATGAGCACCCAGATGCTGATCCGCCGCCAGGCGCACGACGTATTCGAGGCCTTCGCCGACCCCGACGTCACGACCAGGTTCTGGTTCACGAAGAGCACCGGCCGCCTCGAGCCCGGTGCGGAGGTCGAGTGGACATGGGAGATGTTCGGCGCGACGGCAGCGGTCGCGGTCAAGGACATCCAGCCGGACCGCCGGATCCTCATGCGATGGGGCCAGCCCGCCACCGATGTCGAGTGGCGATTCGACGCTCGCGAGCAGGACACCACCGTTGTCACGGTCACCGAGACGGGGTACACCGGCACCCCCACGGAGATGGCAGCGCACGCGATGGGCTCGACCGAAGGATTCACCCTCGTCCTGTCCGCCGCCAAGGCGCTGCTCGAGCACGACCTCGAGCTCGGACTCGTCCGCGACAGCAAACCCGACCTGCTCAGAGATGCGTCCTAGGCCACGCACCGGCCGGCCGGGCGTTCGGAAGGTTGCAGCCGCGACGCAGGTCCTGCCCCCGTCAGCCACGAGGTCCGTGAAGGGCCAGGCCCGCGATCGGGTGCGCCGCGTCCGTGTCACCGACCCGATCGCCGCCGCGAGCGGCTACGACTACGCCGACGCCTTCGAGCTGCGGCTCGCGGGGCCGGATCGTTGCGCGCCTGAGGAGTGGGTGCGCGCGGGGGTGGACGCCACGCCGGCCTGGATCAAGCGGATCGCCGGCAACGCGGACGGCCTCGGCTCGGCTCGCATCGTCGAGTCCGACGCCGGGGTGGTGGTGCTGGAGGACAGCGACCCGCTGATGGAGACCGTGATGGTCGGCCGCAACGTCGAACCGGAGCGGAGGGTGCTCACGACCGTCCTGCGCTTCAGGCGGCCGCTGCTCACGCGGCTGGTCTGGGCGTTCGTCGGGATCCTCCACCGGCGGACGGCGCGGCGGGTCGTGGCGGGAGGACTCCGGCCGGGGGAGCGCCGCGGCGGTCCCGTGCTCGAGCGTCCTGACCGAAGGGAGGACCGACCGTGACCATGGAGATCCGCGACCCCGTCACCCGCGTGCGCCAGTCGTTCCGGCTCGCAGGCGAGAGCCTGGTCGTCGACAGCTGGCTCGCGCCCGGCGGGGCGCTGCCGGCCCACTACCACCCGCGGCAGGAGGAGCGCTGGTCCGTCCTCGACGGCGAGGTGCGCTTCCGCCACGGCGACCACGATCGCGTGATCGGCCCCGACGACGGTGAGATCGTCGTCGCCCCGGGCGAAGTGCACGGCCTCACCAGCAGCAGCGACCGGGACGCGCACCTGCGCTGCTATGTGACCCCGCCCCTGCGGCTGCAGCAGTTCCTCGAGGAGGCAGCCGCCGCCGGACAACAGGGCCTGTTCACGCGTGCCGGGCGGCCACGCGGACTGCGCGGCGCCCGCTGGGCCGCCGGCTTCCTCAAGCGCTACCGCGACGAGACCGTGATGCTCTTTCCGCCCGCGATCGCGCAACGCGTCATGATCGCGCTCCTGGCCCGCGACGCGAACGCGACGGCAC
>CALMNS010000657.1:31737-39826 GCA_937871635.1 uncultured Solirubrobacter sp. | reverse complement strand
GAGCCGCGGGGCGCTGCGCCGGTCGTCGCCCGCGGCGCGGGCCTCGGGCAGCCCGTCCGTATAGAGCAGGACGCCCTCGCCCGCCTCGAGCGTCACCTGGGCGCCCCGGGCGCTGAGCTCGATGTCGATCCCGAGGGGGAGCCCGGCCCGCGCCGGCCCGCCGAGCGGCTCGCCGCTGGCCAGGGCGAGCGGCGCCGGGTGACCGGCCAGGGCCCAGCGCAGGGCGCGTGTCCGCGGGGCGTAGGTGGCGCACGCCGCGGTGACGAACTCCGCCGAGGTCCCGATCCGCTCGATCAGCGAGTGGTTGGCCATCTCGAGCAGCCGGACCGGGTCGTCGGTGAACCCGGCGAAGGTCGAGAGCGCGGTACGCACGTAGGTCGCGCGGCGGGCCGCGCCGGGGCCGTGGCCCATCACGTCGCCGACCACCACGACGGTCGCCTCGCGGGGGCCCGCCGCGACGAGGTGGAAGTCGCCGGCCACGCCGTGCTCGGCGGGTGCGAAGACCTCGGCGATCTCGAGCCCGGGCCGGGGCGCGGGCGTGGCCGGGCGCAGCGCCTCGCGCAGCGCCCGCAGCGCGGAGAGCTCCTCCACGGTCTCCGTCACGTCGTTCTGGACGCCGATCACGAGCTCCGTCCGGCCGTCGGGCCCGCGCACGGGGGCGAGGCGCAGCTCGTTGTAGAACCGCGAGCCGTCCGCCCGGTAGTTGAGGAGCACGTTGACCGACTCGCGGCCGTCGCGCAGCGCCGCCGAGACCGCCGCGATCGAGGCGGGATCCGTCTCCCGCCCCTGCAAGAAGCGGCAGTTGCGCCCGAGGCACTCCTGCGCGCTGTAGCCCGTCAGCCGCTCGAAGGCGGCGTTCACGTAGGTCAGTGGGAAGCCCCGCTGCGTCGCGTCGGCGATCACGATGCCGGAGTTCGTCGCGGCCAGCGCGCGCCCGATGGGGAGGTCGGCCACGGACATGCTCGGTGGGAATCTAGTCGGGCGAGCCCGATCAGCCGTCCTGCGCCCGCCCGCTCCACGCCGGCTTCCCTCCGGCGGCGTTCGAGGTCACGGTCGTCCCGACGATCAGGAAGCGGGTTTCGGCATCCGCCCGCGGGCGGTGCTCGACGCCCCGAGGGACGACCAGCATCTCGCCGGCGCCCACGGTCACGTCTCCCGAGCGCAGCCCGACGACGAGGGTCCCGTGCGTGACCAGGAAGACCTCGTCCTGGTCCTCGTGCGAGTGCCAGGTCGTCGATCCGATGCCTTTGGCTGCCTTGAAGAGGCTGCCGTTCGCCTCCGCGATCTGCTCCTGTGACCAGTACTCCGGTCGCCCGGCGGCGATCTGGTCCACGTCAACTGCACGCAGTGCTTGCATGCCTCGCACGGTATCCCGAGTCGATCCTCGGGATACCGTGCGTCGTGCTTGCGAAGCTGCTCCTACGCTGCCGCCTTCAGGCGCTCGTGCTCGCGTTCGTGAGCGGACTGGTCATCCGCGGTCGCCGCCGAGGACGCGGCGTCGCCGGCGAGCGCGACGGCCGCGGGGCGCAGGGCGGCGGCCGCGAGGGCCAGCCCGGCGAGGAGGATCCCCGTGGCGATCAGGAACGCCAGCCGGTAGCCGTCGGTGAGCGCGGCCCCGGTCGGATCGCCCTGGGCGAGCAGGTCCGCGGTCCGGGTGGTCGACAGCGTGGCGAGCACGGCCAGGCCGAGCGCGCCGCCGACCTGCTGGGTCGTGTTGACCAGGCCGGACGCCAGGCCCGAGTCCTCCGGCGTGGCGCCCGACATGGCGAGCGTCATGAGCGCGGGGAACGAGAGACCGGCGCCCACCCCGAGCATGAGCATGGCGGGGAACAGGTCCACGGCGTAGCTCGCGTCGAGGGGGAGGCGCTGGAAGTAGGCGAGCCCCGCGGCCATCAGGGCGAGGCCCGGCAGGAGGGCCGCCCGCCCGCCGTAGCGGACGATGAGGCGGGGCGCGATGCCTGCGGACACCACCCCGATGCCCAGCGCGACAGGGAGGAAGGCCAGGCCGACGTCGATGGCGTCGTAGCCGAGCACGCGCTGCAGGTAGAGGGCCCCGAGGAAGAACATGCTGAACATCCCGGCGACCATGAGGGCCTGGACGGCGTTGGCCGCCGAGACGGTCCGCGAGCGGAAGATCCGCAGCGGCACGAGCGGGTTGGCCGCCCGCTGCTCGCGGATCACGAAGGCCACGAGCAGCGCGACGGCGACGGCGGCCAGGACGAGCGTCCGCGTGGAGGCCCAGCCCTCCTCCGCCGCCCCGACGATGGTGTAGACGGCCAGCATGAGCGCGCCGGTCACGAGGACGGCGCCCGACGCGTCGGCGCCGCGGTGCAGGCCGATGCCCGGGTCGGCGGCGAGGACGCGACGGGCCATGACCGCGGTGGCGACGCCGATGGGCAGGTTGACCAGGAAGATCCAGTGCCAGTTGATCGCCTCGGTCAGCACCCCGCCGGCCAGCAGGCCGATCGAGGCGCCCGCCGACGCCACGAAGCTGAAGACGCCGATGGCCTTGGCCTGCTCGGCGGGCTCGGGGAACATCGTCACGATCATCCCGAGGATCACGGCGGCGGTCATGGCGCCGCCGATCCCCTGCAGGAAGCGTGCGGCGACGAGCACCTCCTGCGTCTGCGCGATGCCGCAGAGCAGCGAGGCGGCGGTGAACACGGTGAGGCCGGCGAGGAACATCCGCCGGCGGCCGATGAGGTCGCCCAGGCGACCGGCGAGGAGCAGCAGACCGCCGAAGGCGATCAGGTAGGCGTTCACGACCCAGGCGAGGCCGGTCTGCGAGAACTGGAGGTCGTCCTGGATGGACGGCAGGGCGACGTTCACGATCGTCGTGTCGAGGATGATCATCAGCATCCCCACGCACAGGACGACGAGGGCGACCCAGCGGTCGCGGGCGGAGTCGGGCACGGTCTGAGCAGCGGTCATGACCGGACCGTAGCAAACCGTCCCGTTCGGGACGATCTCTTGCGGTATGGACTAGCCGCGCGGAGTCCGGCGCCGGACCGGTGACGCGCAGGGGGTGGGGTCGTTGAGCCGTTCGTCCACCAGCCGGCGGAGCCCGTCGACGAAGACGTCCCGGTCGCGCTCCGGGAGCACGCCCAGGACGTCGTCGCGGACGCGCATGGCGATCGCCTCCGCCTGACGCGCCTTGCGCCTGCCGGCCTCGGTGACCGCGATGACCCGCACGCGGCGGTCGGTGGGGGACGGCCGGCGCTCGGCGAGCCCCGCCTTCTCGAGCTCGTCGAGCGTGATGACCATGGTCGTCTTGTCGAGGTCGACCATGCGGGCCAGCTCGATCTGCGTGTGCTCGCCGGTCATCGCCGCACCCAGCACGCGCTGGGCCCGCGGCGAGATCCCGAGCCCCTCGAGCGCGGCGGTGAGCTCGGTGTTCAGCGCGTGGCTGGCCCGCGAGAGCAGCCAGCAGAGGTCCTTCGTGCATGGCGCGAGCACCGTGACCTCATCCGTGGTCGGCACCGAGGCCATGCCCCGCATTCTAGCGCTATTCGGACCGTTCGGGACGATCCGACGCGGGACGACGACGACGTCAGCGGCGGTCTTGGCGCTCGGCTTGGGTCACTGAAGGCCTTCGCGCACGCGGCCGGTACGGCAGCGCCCTCACCAGGGCACCACCCCGTCGTCGTCGAAGAACCCGCCGGTCGGGCCGTCGTCGGGCAGGGTCGCGAGCCGGATCGCGGTCGCGGCGCCCTGCTCCGGGGTGCGGTGGCCGCGGAAGCCGTTGAGGTCGGTGGCGACGAAGCCGGGGCAGGCCGCGTTGATCAGGATGTTTGTGTCCTCGAGCTCCTTGGCGTACTGGACGGTGACGGCGTTGAGGAAGGTCTTCGACGTCGAGTACGCGGCGGACACCGGGCCGGTCTCGGCGTCGGGGTCGGCCTGACGAGTGAGTGAGCCGACGCTCGAGGACAGGTTCACGATCCGCGGGGACGCCGAGCGGCGCAGCTGCGGCAGCAGCGCGTTGGTGACGCGGATGACGCCGATCACGTTGGTCTCCACGGCGGTCCGCACCGTCGCGGGGTCGACCGTGGTGGGCGTCTGCGGCATCCCGCCGGTGATGGCGGCGTTGTTGACGAGCACGTCGAGGCGGCCGGCGCGCTCCTCGATCAGGCCGGCGGCGGCGGCCACGCTCGCGTCGTCGGTCACGTCGAGCGGGACGCCGAACGCGTCGGTACCGCCCGCTCGCAGCTGGGCCACGGCGGCCTCGCGGCGCTCCTCGTCCCGGGCGCCGACGCCGACCCTCCAGCCGAGGGCGCCCAGGCCAGTGGCGATCTCGTAGCCGATGCCCTTGTTCGCGCCGGTCACCAGCGCGGTCGTCTGCTCAGTCATGTGGTTCTCCTCGTGGTAGCGTCTAAGTGGAAAGCCTGTCCGCATACTATAGCGGATAGACTGTCCACTTGAGACGAAGCCGATGACTCCAGACCCGACGCACACCCCCACGCGGCGCGCCGACGCCGAGCGCAACCGCGACAAGATCCTCGCGACCGCTCGGGCCGCCTTCGCCGAGCCCGGCGCTCCGGTCTCGATGGCGGAGATCTCGCGACGCGCCGGCGTCGGCATGGCGACGCTCTACCGCAACTTCCCCGGCCGCCGGGAGCTCCTGGAGGCCCTCTACGTCGACGAGGTCGACGCCATCTGCGCGGCTGCCGGGCCGGTCGCCGGGGACACGCCCGGCGCGGCGCTCATGGCGTGGCTGCGCCGCTTCGCGGAGTTCTTCGCCACCAAGCACGACATCGCCTCCGAGCTGCTCGAGGAGACCGACAGGGACAACCCCGTCTTCGACACCAGCCGCGCGAGGGTCCTCGCCGCCGGCCGGCCACTGCTCGTCGCCGCCCAGGAGAACGGGGAGGTCCGCGACGACCTCACGCTCGAGCAGGTCCTCGACATGGTGATCGCCGTCAGCGCGATCCGGGGCGACTCCGGCTACCGCGAGCCGATCCTGCAGGCCGCGTTCGACGGCATCCGTCGACCGGCGACGTGAGCCACAGCCGGACGCGACTCGAGTGACCGCATGCCGGGTGGGCACGCACGTCCTGCCTCCAGGCTCGGATAGAGGCCGAACGCCCGCCAGGTGACGAGGAGACCCTGCTCGAGCTCGGCGCCGGCGGGGCGGAGTTCCGTCACGTCGTCGCGGACGTCGGTGAGCGGGACATGGTGCTGGCGACCCGTTCGTACGCCGACGCCGGGGACGCGCGTCAGCTCTTCTCGGTCGGCGCCCGCTGGGCCTACGACTGTCGCCGTCGAGTCGCCTGACGGGCAGCCGCGTCGAGTTCGTGCCGATGGCGTGGGGCGCCGCGAGCGTGACCGGCGCGAGCCTCAGGGCGTGGACGGCCGCGCGCCGGTCGAGCACTGGCTTCATGGCTGCGGTTGCGACGATCGTGTCCTGCGGAGGGTCCCGGCGAACATCGCCTCGAACGGGGCGCGGCCGGTGGACGTGCCGTCAGGGCCTTCGCGGCGGCGGCGGCGACGACGGCGGTGAGGAGGACGTTCCGGTTCACGCGCGCGGAAGACAGCGAGTTGCCGGGCGAAGCTAGGGACTCGAGCGGTCGAGCACCAGCAAGGTCTTGGTGCCGGTTATGCGCCCTGAGCGCCGCAACCGATCGATCGTCCGGGTCAAGTGGTCGACATCCTGGACGCGCAGGAGCACGATCGCGTCCGGATCTCCGGCCGTGGTGAAGATGGTGACCACCTCCGGCATGCCGTTCACCACGCCCTTGATGTCCGCCACGGCGGTGTCGCCGGCGAAGGTCAGCAGCGAGAAGGCTTCGATGCTGGTGCCCATCCGACGCTCATCCACCTCGATGGTGAAGCGCGAGATCACGCCGCTCGCGGTGAGCCGGTCCAGTCGTCGCTTGACCGCCGAGACGGACAGACCGACCGCCGCTCCAAGCTCGGCGAGCGTCGCTCGGCCGTCGTTGCGCAACGCCTCGATCAGCCGACGGTCCAAGACATCAACGCTCCCCTCGGTCACGCAAACAACACCCTAGCGACCGGGCTCCACGCGGCAAGGAGCAAGCGTCGACACCGAGTTTGTTGTTCGTTCCTTGCGGCGCGACCGAAAACGCGAGAGTCTCGCGCCATGGCGAGCCCAGCTGCCGAGTCCGAGCCCACGACCGATCTCGCGGTGCTCGAAGCGGTGCAGGCGCGCGTGCTCTGGCTGGCCACCAGCATCGTCCACCACGCCAACAAGGTGCGCGTCACCCCTTCGGGCGTGAAGGTGGGTGGGCACCAGGCGTCCTCGGCCTCGATGGCCTCGCTCATGACCGCGCTCTACTTCGCTCACCTGCGCGGGCCCGACCGCGTCTCGGTCAAGCCGCACGCAGCGCCGGTGCTCCACGCGATCAACTACCTGTTGGGCCGACTCGATCCGGCGTACCTCACGGAGCTGCGCGCCTACGGAGGGCTGCAGAGCTACCCCAGTCGCACCAAGGACCCCGACCCGGTGGACTTCTCCACCGGATCGGTCGGCATCGGAGCGACGGCCACGTTGTGGAGCGCGCTCGCGCACCGCTACGTGTCGGGACACTTCGAGGTGCCGCGCGGCGGACGCCAGGTCGCGCTGCTGGGCGACGCCGAGCTCGACGAAGGGGCCATCTGGGAGGCGTTGATCGATCCCATGGTGCCGCGTCTCGGCGAGGTGATGTGGGTGGTCGACCTCAACCGCCAGTCGCTCGACCGCGTGGTCCCGGACATCGCCGCGGGCCGCATCGGCCGCATGTTCGAGGCGGCCGGGTGGCAGACCATCACGGTCAAGTACGGTCGCCGCCTTCGGGAGCTCTTCGCTCGCGAGGGCGGGGAGGCGCTGCGCCGCCGCATCGACGACATGAGCAACGAGGAGTACCAGTGGCTGCTCCGCCTGCCCGCCGGCGACGTGCGCGAGCGGCTCACCGGCACCGGCCCGGATGCGCGGTCGGTCGGCCGCGTGCTCGCCGACCTCGACGACCCGGAGGTCGCGGCGGCGCTCCGCGACCTGGGCGGTCACGACCTGCAGGATCTCCTCGACGCGTTCTCGGCCGCCGACGCCGTCGACGATCGCCCCTCGGTCGTCTTCGCCTACACGATCAAGGCCTTCTCGCTGCCCACCCAGGGTCACCCGGCCAACCACTCGGCCCTGCTCAGCGCGGACCAGATGCGACAGCTCGCGCACGACCTCGGTGCGGACGGGGACGATCCCTGGGCGCGCTTCGCCGAGGGCACGGCCGAAGCCGCCTGCTGCCGCGCCGCCGCTGACCGCCTCGAGCGCGCCGACGCGACCCCGATCGCGCCGCCGGAGATGGTCACGGACGTCGGGCGCACCCATCGCGGCACCGCCTCCACCCAGCAGGCGTTCGGGCGCTTCTTCGTCGACCTCGCGCATGCCGCGCCCGAGGTGGCCGATCACGTCGTCACCGTGAGTCCCGACGTCGCCTCGTCCACCAACCTCGGCGGCTGGATCAACCGTGTCGGGGTCTGGCACCCGGGCGAGCGCGTCGACTGGTTCGCCGACGACACGGACACCTTGATCCACTGGCGCGAGTCCGAGCACGGCCAGCACGTCGAGCTGGGCATCGCCGAGGTCAACCTGGTCGGGATGCTCGGCGAGCTGGGCGCGACCTGGTCACGCGACGGGCGCCCCCTGCTCCCGATCGGGACCATCTACGACCCCTTCGTCAACCGCGCGCTCGAGCCGTGGTCGTTCGGCATCTACGCCGGTGGGCAGTCCATCCTGGTCGGCACGCCGTCGGGCGTGACCCTGGCGCCCGAGGGCGGCGCGCACCAGTCGATCACCACCCCCTCGA
The DNA here is from genome assembly GCA_937871635.1 of uncultured Solirubrobacter sp. Taxonomy (GTDB): domain Bacteria; phylum Actinomycetota; class Thermoleophilia; order Solirubrobacterales; family Solirubrobacteraceae; genus JACCYI01. The sequence goes on along the minus strand of CALMNS010000657.1, from coordinate 32,030 downwards.
CCGGGCTCGAGCAGCCGGGCTGCACCGCCTGGGAGCCCGCCTTCGGGCAGGACCTCGAGTGGACGCTGCTGCACGCCATGGCCGGGCTCGGCCGACCCGGGGGCGGATCGGCCTACTTCCGACTGAGCACGCGCCCGCTCGACCAGAGTCTCGCCGCGTTGCCCGAGGACGAACGAGAGCGGGAGCGGCGACGCCGTCACGCCTTGGCCGGCGGCTACGTGCTGCGCCGCGCCGCCTCGCCGCCTGCGGTGTGCTTGGTGGCCATGGGCGTCTCGGTGGCAGAGGTCCTCGAG
>CALMNS010000657.1:0-31727 GCA_937871635.1 uncultured Solirubrobacter sp. | reverse complement strand
GTGCCTGACGTCCGCCGACCTCGTCTTCCGCGCCGGCCAGGCCCGGCGCGGGATCGCCGACGGGGACGACGGGATCCTCGACGAGCTGTTCAGCCCCGATCGCCGTGCGCCGATCGTCTCGGTGCTCGACGGGCACCCGCACACGCTGGCCTTCCTGAGCGCGGTGACCCACGCGCCGCAGACGTGCCTGGGGGTGCAGGACTTCGGCCAGGTCGGCGACGTCCAGGACCTGTACCGCCACTTCGGCATCGACGCCGACACCATCGTCGGCGCCACCCTGGACCTGATCGGATGACGCGATGACCGATGTCCTGACAAGGCTTCGACGTCCGTCATCGCCGAGGCCGACGGGGTGCTGCACATCGTCGAGCCGGAGGGGCCACGGTCGCGGTGGGAGCGCTGATCGCGCACCTGGGCGTCCCGACCGAGTCGAGCAGCGGCGAGCCGGCCGGCGCGAGCATCACCGCGTCCGCCACCGGGGTGCCTGAGCGCGAGGAGCCCCCGGGAGCCGGAGTGCTCGCCGCCTCGAGCGCCGACCGTGCGCGGAGCCGCGGCCTGGCCGGGGTGACGCCGCTGGCCCGCCGGGTGGCGCAGGCGCACGACATCGCGGTCGCCCCCGACGAGGGCTTGGTGGTGGCCACCGTCCGAGGGGCGGACGTCAAGTCCCTGGGCGCCGTGGCGGCCGAGAGCCGAGAGCCGAGAGCTTGTCGAGCGGGTGCGCGCGGGACGGGCCACGCCGGAGGATCACGGGCGCGACCTTCACCGTGTCCAACCTCGGCACGTTCGGGATGACCGCGATCACGCCGGTGATCAACCCGCCCCAGCGGCGATCCTCGGCGTCGGTGCGGCGCGGGACACGCTCGTGCGCTCCGGGCCTGAGATCGTCGACCGCCGGCTCCTGACGCTCACGCTCAGCTGCGATCACCGCATCCTCAACGGGGCGGACGGATCGCGCTAGCTCGCAGACGTCAAGGCGCTGCTCGAGTCGCCGCTGCGGCTCGCCTTCTAGTCGGTTCGGGTCCCTCGAACCGGACGCCGGACCTCCCCCCGCGCATCCGCGCCGGGTCCCGACCTGCCCACCTGAGAGGGCGATCCCTCCCTATCGGCGGTCGCGCTCCTCGCTCCGCCGGAGCACCATCGGATGGGTCATCGAACTGCGCGACCGGAGGGGACGTCTGTGGTGATCCAGCTCAGTTGCATCGGCCGGGCCAAGCCAGAGGACCTGCACGAGATCCTGCCGGCGATCGCGGAGGCGGCCGCGGCCGTGGACCTCGACCACTCTCGGCTCGCCGCGGTCCTCGACTGGGTCCAGTACCGCAAGAACTTCCGCGCGCCGGTCATGGTCCGCCCGTTCGGGCGGGAGACCATGCGGACGGGTCGGTTCGAGGATCCGGGTCCGCTGGCGGAGATCGCCATCGACGTGCGCCGCGCGAAGGACATGGCGTGCTCCGAGCTGGTCGCCCAGATCGTCGACCGGCTGTCCAAGGCGCTCGGGATCATCCCGGACGTCCATGAATGCATCCACCTCGAGGAGTGGGTGCGGCCCTCCAAGAGCGTGATGTGGTCGTTCAACCGGAGCTACTGGCGGCACCTGGGCGCTTGGGACGAGATCTTTCAGAAGGACTACGCGTCGGCGCTGCCCGGCGGCGTGTCGGATGGCACCAACGGGGCCTTCTGGGACGAGCAGATCCAGACGTTCATGCGCACGCTGGACCGCCTCGACGAGTGGTCCGAGCTGCCCGACGAGATCCACGTGCTGGAGTTCGGGGTGGGCGACGGCCAGCAGGCGAAGGTCTGGCTCGACGCCTTCGCGCGAGCCTGCCGCGAGCAGGACCGCGACTACCTCTCTCGCGTCCGCTACCTGATGGCCGACTACTCGCCGCACGTGCTCGAGATCGCGCGCCGGCGGGTGGCCGACTACGCCGATCAGGTCGAGGGGCTCGAGCTGGATTTCCGCAACCCGATCCACGGGCTCGCGCACCTTCGCGGCAAGGTGCTCTTCGCGCACACCTGCAACCTCTACGACAACCTGCCGACCGACGAGCTGATGCGCGTGGGGGACCGCGCCTACGAGCCGCTTGTCCGCGCGAGCATCACCCCGGGGGAGACCACTGAGCTCGCCGAGCGCTTCGGGGTGCCCGAGCACGAGCTGGTCAAGACGGTGCAGGAGGTGCTGCGCCACGGGCCGGAGGTGTTCGGCGACCTCGACCAGGGCGTGCGCTTCTGGTCCGACGTCTGGGACGCCGTCCACCTCGAGGAGGTCTACGAGGAGATCCCGACACCCGCCGCCATCCGGGTCGCGCCCAGCGTCGAGCTCCACCTCGACGAGCTGCTCGAGGACCTCCCGGAGTGGACCCGGGTCCACGCCTCGACCGTCGCCGTCGAGAGCTTCGCCCAGACCCTCGCGCTGCTGCACCACGAGGGGGTGCTGGTCGCCCAGGACCTCTTCGTCCGTGAGACGGGCCAGTACGGCTCGTTCCGCGGCCCTGGGAAGCTCGAGGGCTCGATCGTCAACTGGCTCAACGGACCCGTCTTCCAGCGGGTCGGCGAGCGCTCCGGGTTCCGGGTGGGGGTCGAGCCCTTCCCCTACCGCGAAGGGTCGAACACCGTGGTCCTCACCGCCCGTCACCGCGATGCGTACGAGGGCCGCGCGAACGCCGCCGCCTCCGACGAGCTGGCCCTCGCGGGGGCGTGATCGCCATGGCGAACCGGTACGAGATCCTCCCGTTCGGCACCGCAGAGGCCGAGGTCGCTGCGGTGTCGCGGCCGCTGGCCATCACGGTGACCTGCTCACCGCGCCACGGCATCGACCATTCCGTGGACGTCGCGGAGCGCATCACGGCGCACGGCCATGAGGCGATCGTTCACCTCGCGGCGCGGACGGTCCGTGGCGCGGGCCACCTCGACGAGCTGATCGAGCGTCTCGCCGCCATCGGGGTCGACGACGTCTTCGTCGTCGGCGGCGATGGATCGGAGGCGGCGGGTCCCTACGGCTCCGCTCTCGAGCTGATCCCGCTGATCGTCGCGCACCGGCGACGGCCCCGGAGCATCGGGATCGGCGCCTATCCAGAGGGCCACCCGCTCATCGACGCGGCGGGGCTCGGCGAGGCGCTCGCGATCAAGGCGCCCATGGCCGACTACATGGTCTCGCAGCTGTGCTTCGACCCCGGCGCGCTCGTGACATGGGTCCGGCGCGTGCGTCGCGAGGGGATCGAGCTGCCGTTGTTCGTCGGGCTGCCGGGCGCGGTGGATCGACGGCGATTGCTCGAGGTCTCGATGAAGGTGGGGGTCGGGACGTCGATCGCGTTCCTGCGCAAGCAGCGGGGGATCCGTCACCTGCTCGGCCGGCCGGAGGATGCCGCCGATCGCCTGCTGCGCGACCTCTCCCCGCTGGTGGGCGACTCGGAGCTCGGCATCGCCGGGCTGCACTTCTACACCTTCAACCGCCTGCGCGACACGCTCGAGTGGGAGTCCCGGCAGGCGACGGCCGGGCCGAGCCGGAGGCGGGTGGCGCTCCGTGGCTAGTCCAACGGGCACCGACGCCCTCGGCGGAGCTCACGTCATGACGCAGGTGGCCGTCTGCCGCCGCACCGTCGGGTTGTCGCGGACGCCGACGCTCCGCCTGCTGGACCTCCGGGGCGGCAAGGAGGATCTCGACTCGATCGCTGCCCTGCTCGTCGGGCGTCTGCCCGAGCCCGGTGCGTGCGTGCGGATGCCCGGCGGCTGGTGGTGGTCGCGCTTCCCGCACCGCGCGCTGCTGATCGCCGACCCGATGGAGCGCGCGCAGTTCGACCGCAGCGTCGAGCGCTCGGTCTCCGACGGTCCGGACGTGGCGGTCGAGGACCTCTCGCAGGCGCACGAGGGCATCACGCTGGTCGGACCGCTCGCCGGGAGGCTCGCCAGTTCGCCGGCCGCGCGGCCCGCCGACCCGGTCCTCTGCGTCGCCGACGGCGAAGAGCATCGGCTGCTGGTCCTGCCGGTGGCACGCGCCGACGCCGCATGCCGTGTGCTCCTCGAAGCCGGCCGTTCGCTCGGCGCGGTCCTAGTCGAAGCTCGCGCCACCGAGCTCCACCGGGCCGCACGACACCCGATCGCCGGCGCGAAACCGCCCACCCACCCACCCTTTCCAGGAGCCCTCAGCCGATGAGCTACGCCGACAACGAGTACCTGTTCACCTCCGAGTCCGTCACCGAGGGGCACCCGGACAAGATCGCCGACCAGATCTCCGACGGCGTCCTGGACGCCTGCCTGCGAGAGGACCCGGCGTCGCGGGTGGCCTGCGAGACGCTGGTCAACACCGGCCTGGTGGTGGTCTCGGGCGAGATCACCACCAGCACCTACGTGGACGTCCAGGAGATCGCTCGCGAGACGATCCGCAAGATCGGCTACGTGGACGCCGAGCTGGGCTTCAGCGCGGACTCCTGCGCCGTGCTCAACGCCATCGACAAGCAATCGGCCGACATCGCCCAGGGCGTCGACCGGGCCGACGAGGCCCGCACCGCGGGCTCCGAGGACTCGCTGGACCTCGCCGGGGCCGGCGACCAGGGGATGATGTTCGGCTACGCGTCCAACGAGACGGCGGCGCTGATGCCGGCGCCCATCACCTTCGCGCACCAGCTCGCCGAGCGGCTCGCTGCGGTGCGCAAGGACGGGACGCTCCCCTACCTGCGCCCCGACGGCAAGACGCAGGTCTCGGTGCGCTACCGCGACGGCCGTCCCGTCGGGATCGAGAAGCTGCTGATCTCCACCCAGCACGCCGAGGAGGCCACCCGCGCGCTCATCGAATCCGACCTGTGGGAGCACGTCGTGCTGCCCGTCCTGCCGGCCGGAATGTTCGACGCCCGGCGGTTGCGCGACGCGTTCATGGTCAATCCGACGGGCCGCTTCGTGATCGGCGGCCCGGTGGGCGACGCCGGACTGACGGGGCGCAAGATCATCGTGGACACCTACGGTGGGTTCGCCCGCCACGGCGGCGGTGCCTTCAGCGGCAAGGACCCTTCGAAGGTGGATCGCTCGGCGGCCTACGCGGCGCGGTGGGTCGCCAAGAACCTGGTGGCCGCCGGTCTCGCCGACCGCGCCGAGGTCCAGGTCGCCTACGCCATCGGCGTGGCGCGCCCGGTCTCGGTGATGATCGAGACGTTTGGCACCGAGAAGGTGGCGCGCGGCCGGATCGCCGGGCTGGTGGACGAGTTCTTCGACCTGCGCCCCAGCGCGTTCCGCGAGGAGCTCGAGCTCCATCGCCCGATCTACCAGCCGACCGCCGCGTACGGCCACTTCGGCCGCGAGGCCGAGGACTTCACCTGGGAGCGCACCGACAAGGCGGCGGCGCTCGCCGAGGCGGCCGGGCTGGCCGAGCCGGTGCTCGCGTGAGCATCACGGTCGTCGGGTCGATCGCCTATGACGCGGTCGAGACGCCGTACGGCGAACGGGATCGGATGCTCGGGGGCGCGGCCACGCACTTCGCGCTCGCCGCGTCCTTCTTCGACCGGGTGCACCCGGTGGGACCCGTCGGCGGGGACTTCGCCGAATCGGATCTCGAAGTCCTGCGGACCCGCGGTACCTCGACCGACGACGTCGAGGTGGTCCCCGACGGCCGGACGTTCTTCTGGCGCGGCAGGTACGGCTGGGACGCCAACACACGCGAGACGCTCGACACCCAGCTCAACGTCTTCGAGTCGTTCGAACCCAAGCTGTCGCCGCAGGCGCGAGCGAGCGACGCGCTGTTCCTGGCCAACATCCAGCCAGAACTGCAGGGGCAGGTGCTCGACGCCATGGACCGCCCGTCGTTCACGGCGCTGGACTCGATGAACCTGTGGATCGACATCGCCCGCGACCCGCTCGTGGCGGTCATCGAGCGCGTCGACTGCCTGATCCTCAACGACGCCGAGTTGCGTCAGCTGACCGGCAAGCCGAATCTGATCGGCGCGGCGCGCGAGGTGCTCGAGTGGGGACCGTCGATGGTGGTCTCCAAGCAGGGCGAGTACGGGGCCGCGCTCATCACCGCGGACGGCTTCTTCGCCCTGCCGGCCTTCCCGCTCGGGACCGTCGTCGATCCGACGGGCGCCGGCGACACCTTCGCCGGCGGTTTCGTCGGCTACATCGCGCAGCATCTCGCCGATCTCAACGACGACGTCCTGCGCCGGGCGATGGCGTGCGGGACGGCGCTCGCGTCGTTCAACGTCGAGGCGTTCGGCACCGGGCGCGTCGCCCGCCTCACCGGCGACGAGATCCACGACCGCGTCGGCTCCCTCCATGCGATCAGCCGGTTCGAGCTCGAGCCCGCCAACCTGGCCGCCGGCGCCCTGGAGGCACACCTGAGATGAACTCGACCATCGTCGTGCCCGAGGAGGTCTCCGCGGGCGAACCTCACGCCCAGGCGAGGATGCGGCTGCTCGTCTCGTGCCCGGATCGGCCGGGGATCGTCGCCGCGGTGTCCCGCTTCCTGTCCGACGCCGACGCGAACATCATCTCGCTCAACCAGCACTCGACCGATCCGGCGGGGGGGACCTTCTTCCTGCGCGTCGAGTTCGCGCTGCCACCGGAGCGCAGGGAGGGTTTCGCCGAGCGCTTCGGGTTGACCGTGGCCGACCACTTCGGCATGACCTGGCGGTGGTGGGATGCGGCGCAGCGCAAGCGGGTGGCGGTCCTCGTGTCCAAGCACGATCACTGCCTCGTCGACCTGCTGTACCGCTGGCAGCGCTCAGAGCTCGACGCGGACGTGGTCCTCGTCGCCTCCAACCATCCCGACTCCCGCCACACGGTCGAGGCGGCCGGGGTGCCGTACCACCACGTCCCGGTCCACCGCGACGACAAACCGGCCGCCGAGGCCAAGCTGCTCGAGCTGCTCGACGGCGAGTGCGACATGGTGGTCCTGGCTCGGTACATGCAGATCCTCTCGAGCGAGTTCCTCGATCGCGTCGGCGTCCCGGTCATCAACATCCACCACTCGTTCCTCCCGGCCTTCGCCGGCGCGGGGCCCTACGAGCAGGCCAAGCAGCGGGGGGTCAAGCTGGTCGGCGCGACGGCTCACTACGTCACGGAGGAGCTCGACGCCGGGCCCATCATCGAACAGGACGTGGTCCGCGTCTCGCACGCCGACGACGTCCCGACGCTGATCCGGCTGGGCGCCGAGGTCGAGCGCGCGGTGCTCGCCCGCGCGGTGCAGTGGCACTGCCAGGATCGCGTCCTGCGCCACCGCAACAGCACGGTGGTCTTCTGACCGATCACCTTGCCGCCGCCCACGTCCTCGACGGCAAGGCCGTCGCCCAGCGCCTCAGGGACGAGGTCGCCCGGGAGGTCGGCGAGCTGACGGCAGTGACCGGCGAGACGCCGGGGCTCGCAACGATCCTGATCGGCGACGACCCTGCGTCGGCCGTCTACGTCGCCGCGAAGCGTCGAGCCTGCGGCGAGGCCGGCATCCGCAGCTTCCACCACGAGCTCGCGGCGAGCGCCGGGCGCGATGAGGTCCACGGGCTCATCGACCGGCTCAACCGAGATCCCCGCGTCAGCGGCATCCTCTGCCAGCTTCCGCTGCCCCCGCATCTCGATCCCGCCGAGACCACCAACCGGATCGCGCCCGACAAGGACGTCGACGGGCTGACCGTCGCCAGCGCCGGGCGCCTCGCGGTCGGACTGGACGGGCTGCGCCCGTGCACGCCGTCCGGCGTCATGCACCTCCTCGAGGACGCCGGCGTGGAGCTCCGTGGGGCTCTCGCGGTGGTCCTCGGCCGCTCGAACCTCTTCGGCAAGCCAATGGCGCAGATGCTGCTGGCCGCCGACGCCACCGTCGTCGCCTGCCATCGCCGGACCCCCGATCTGCCCGGCCTCTGCCGCCAAGCCGACGTGCTCGTCGCCGCGGTGGGCCGGCCGGCCCTGGTGCAGGCAGACTGGGTCAAGCCCGGCGCCGCCGTGATCGACGTCGGCATCAACCGGACGCCTTCGTCACCTGGCTTGGTCGGCGACGTGGACTTCGAGGCGGTGGCCCCGGTCGCCGGTGCCATCACCCCGGTCCCCGGAGGCGTGGGTCCGATGACCATCGCGTGCCTCCTGCGCAACACGCTGCAGGCCGCGAGGACCACCTCCGGGTAGGAGCCCGGTCAGCCGTACCGCGACCGAGGCTCGACGCTGCCTGGCTGCGCCAGGCGCAGGTAGCGGGACGTCGCGTCCGCGCGGTTGGTCGCGTGGAGCTTGCGCAGGATGTTCTTGACGTGGAACTTCACGGTGCCCTCCGACAGCACGAGGTTGCGGGCGATCCCGCCGTTGGTGTCCCCGCGCACCATGAGCTGCATCACCTCGAGCTCCCGCCGGGTGAGGAGGTCGCGAAGTCCGTGCGGGGCGACGCGAGAGATGCGCACCGACGAGTCGTCGTCGTCGCCGTCGCCGTCGCCGTCCTCGTCGAGCCCGATGGGCCGGTCCCCGAGCTCACCGGCGCGCGCGTCGGCCCAGCTGGCCATCGAACGCATCTCCCGGAGCTGCATCCGGAGCCGCTGGCGAAGCACCGATCGCTCGTAGACGATCCCGAAGAGGGCGGCGAACGAGGCGAGGGCGTCGGCGTCGGATCGGTCGACCGGGGCGCCGACCCGATCGCGGTCGCCGCGGAAGAAGCCGACGACGCGGGACTCCACGACGATCGGTGCGGTGACGTAGTCGTTCCACCCCAAGACGTCGGCGAACGCGTGCGGGCCGCTGGCGTCCGCGGCCGCCGGCTTGACGACCTGCGCTCGGCGCCGGCGCATGATCTCGCCCTCGAGCAGCGGGTACTCGAGCGCGGCCGGGCTCCCGCGCAACGCTTCCAGCGCCTGCGCCGCCCCGCCTCCGGACAGGTGGAGCGCATCGGCGTGGAGCGTTCCGTCGCGGACGCCGGACAGGAGCACTCGTTCGAGGCGGAGAGCGTCCGCGGCCACCGCGGGGCTCCGGCTGCGGACCTCGCTGGGCGGACCCAGATCGCTCAGCCGGGCCAGGACGTCGGTGGGATCCAGCCGGAGAGGAGGCGCCGCGACCTCACCCGCGGTCATCGACGGCGAACCCAGGGCGGCTCGGGGACCTCTCGGTCCAGCGCCGCGAGGCGGATCTCGAGCAGGTACGTGACGAGCAGGGGCCGATCGCCGAGGTGAGTCAGGTACCCGTCGCTCGAACGGGCCACCGTGGCGACGTGGTCGAGTTGGGCGAGATACGGCTCGGGCAGCTCGTGCAGCTCCCAGGCGACGGCCTCGGCGACGAGCCCGGCGCCGGCGAGCAGCTCGACGGTCCGCTCGCGCGAGAGCAGGGAGGTCAAGGTCACCAGCGCGCGGCCCTCCGCTGCGAGTGCCGCCGGCAGCTTGGCGATGACCTGGTCGATCAGGCCTCGGCCCCAGTAGTCCGTCGGTCGGTGCGAGGACAGCTCGGAGAGCGGATCGATGGGCGTCTGTGGAAGCGCCGCGACGACGAGCTCGTAGCGCTCGTCTGGAAGCCACGGGTAGAGGTCGTCGACCTCGGCGGTGACGCGATCGGCGACCCCGTTGCGGAAGGCGTTGTCCAGCGTGTTGGACACCGCGCGCTCGTCGAGGTCGATGGCGTGCACGTGGGTCGCGCCGTTCAGGGCGAGCTGCACCGTCTGCAGGCCCGCCCCGCACCCGATGTCCAGGCAGCGCTGGTGGGCGCCGGCGGACTCCTCGAAGAGGTGGCGCCACATCAGGAGGCTGCCCGCGACCGCCGGGCTGACGCCGGGATGCTGAGCCATGGCGGGGAAGTCGATCGGATGGAGCTCCCGCCCGCGACGACTGGTCCAGGCGCGGGCGGCCGAGGTCGCGGCCCCGCCGAGCGCCCTCGCTGCCTCGCTCGTGTCGTGCCGCTCGCGACCCGGGACCGTACCGGCGAGCGCCTCGCCGGCCGCGGCGATGTGCTCGGGACGAGTGCCGCAGCACCCGCCGACGATCTGCGCGCCCTCGGCGCGCCAGCGGCGCGCCATCGCGGCGTACTCGTCGCCGCCGACGCCTGACGCGGTTCGCCAGCCCGCGTTCGTGTAGTAGCCGAGGTTCGGATAGACGCCTAACGGCATGTCGGTGAACTCCCGCAGGTGGGAGACCATCCCGACGACGTGGTCCGGGGGGATGCAGTTGATGAGCAGCGCGTCGACGCCCATGTCCTCGAAGCGGCGAGCCGCTCGGCCGAAGGCGTCGCCCTCCGGGCCACCCCAGTGCTGCCCGTACACGCCGCACGAGCCGTGGAGGCAGCGCCGGAACGACAACCAGAGCGGGATCGGCGTCTTCAGCAGGGCCTCGACGACGTCGAAGAGCCACGGTCGGATCACGCTGAGCGTCTCGAACAGGATGGCGTCGGGGGGGTCGGAGGCCAGCGCGCGCTCCAGCAGGGCGACGGTCTCGGGCCCCTCGGGTCCCTCGAGCTCGCCGTTGAGGGAGAACGCCACAGCGACCTCGCCGGCGCGCCCGCCGTCGGCGATCGCCGTCCGGGCGACCTCCACGCCGCGCCGGGCGATCTCCATCCAGTGGACGGGATGACCGTCCGCGGGCTCGACGTGGCCGTCGCCCGAGACGACGGCGGGCAGGGCCCAGGTGTTGGTGGTGATGACGTGCACACCGGCTTCGACGTAGCGCCGGTGGACGCCCAGCACCTCGTCCGGGGTGGAGGCGAGCGCCTCTATGCCCCACAGGCGCTCGTGGTCCTGTCCATGCCGCTGGGCGAGCTCGGTGGTGACGCCACCGTCGAGGAGCACGCACTCCTGCGACCGGAGGGCGCTCCGGATCCGCTCGTAGGCGCCGCCCTCCATGAGGCGGGTGGGCGAGCCCTCGTCTCGTTCGGGTCCCATGTCCGTCACCGATCGTCGCTTGCCAAGGACTATAAGATATGAGAAAGTCGCCGAGGAGAGAAGGGGTCCTCTCCGCCGTTCGCGGGTGTGGCGACGGCGGGGGTCGCGGTTCGAGCTGGGGGAGAGGTGAGCGGTCCGATGTCGAACGTCTCGAACACCGTCCTCGTCCTCGGCGCGTCGGGTCACACCGGGCGCGCGGTGACGCGCGCGCTGGCCCGCCGGGGCGTCGGGGTCCGTGGCTTCATCCGCAACGCCGACGCGGCCGAGGCCGTCCGTGACTGCGGGGCGTCGGAGATCTCCGTCGGAGACCTCCGGGACCTGCGCGCGGTCGAGGACGCGGCGCAAGGAGCCGACGGCGTGTTCTTCATCGGTCCGCGCTTCATGCCGGAGGAGGCCGCGCTCGGCCAGTCGGTGATCGACATCGCCGTCCGAGCCGGTGTTCGGCGCTTCGTGCTCTCGGGCGTCTACCACCCGACCATCGCGGCGCTCGTCAACCACCAGACCAAGGCGCGCATCGAGGATCATCTCTACACGACCGATCTCGAGTTCACGGTCCTCCAGCCCGCTCGCTTCATGCACGGGCTGCTGCTGTCGAGCTGGCCGCAGATCGTCGAGCGCGGCGTCCTGGCCGACGCCTTCGCCCCGGACGTGGCCATGGCGTACGTCGACTACGCGGACGTGGCCGAGGCGGCCTCGATCGCCTTTACGGAGGACCGGCTGGTCGGCGGGACCTTCGAGCTCTCGGCTCCGGGCCAGCCCACCCTGATCGAGCTGGCCGCGGTGTTCGGGGAGGTGCTCGGACGGCCTCTCCGCGCCGAGCAGGTGCCGCTTGCGGACTACGCGCCCGCGGGCAGCGTCCTCGCGAACCCCTACTCGGCCGACGGCTTCCGGCGCCTGCGCGACTACTACGACCGCTACGGCTTCCACGGCGGCAACTCGCTCGTGCTGGGCGCCATCCTCGGACGCCCACCGACGGAGTTCGCGGACTGCTTCCGCGAGTTCTCGCACGCGCAGGTGCCCGCGTGAAGCGGCGGGGTGGCCGCAGGCGCGAGACGATGCACCGGGGGACGCGGATGGCCCCGGTGGTGCTGGTGGCGGTGCTCCTCGTCCTGTGGGAGCTGATCGCCCGTCTGTCCCTGCTGCCCCGACCGGAGTTCCCGACGATGACCGGGACCGCCGTCGAGCTCGTCCGGCTCCTGGGAACGAGCCAGCCCTGGCTCGCGAGCGCCCAGACGCTGCAGGCGTGGGCGCTCGGCATGGTCATCGCCATCGTCCTCGCGGTGCCCGTCGGGATCGCCGTCGGGACCAACCGGATGCTCTACCGGTCCGTGCGCCTGGTCATCGAGTTCCTGCGCCCGGTGCCGTCCGTCGCGCTCATCCCGCTCGCGATCCTCATCGCCGGCGCGGGACTGACCAGCAAGGTCGGGCTCGCGGTCTTCGGCGCGTTCTGGCCCCTTCTCCTGCAGTGCTACTACGGCATGCAGGACCTGGACCCCGTCGCCGAGGACACCGCCCGCTCCTTCGGCCTCGGGCGGTTCGCGCGGTTCCGGCACGTGGCGCTCCCGAGCGCCGTCCCCTACATCGCCACCGGCGCCCGCATCGCCTCCGCGATCGTGCTCACCGTCGTGGTGAGCGCCGAGATCGTGATCGGCGCACCGGGGCTCGGGCGCGAGGTGTTCGTCGCCCAGACCTCCGGGGCCTACGAGACGACGTACGCCATCACCTTCCTCATCGGGATGCTCGCCTGGGGGCTCAACGTCGGCGTCTCCGCCGCCGAGCGACGCGTCCTGCACTGGCACCCGTCGCAGCGACCGGTCGAGGCATGAGCCGTCGGCGCTCGAGGAGCGGGCTGGCGCTGGCGCTCGAGCTCGCCGTGCCGCTCGCGTTGCTGGGCGCCTGGGCGCTGTGGTCGAGCCGTTCGACGTCCTTCTTCAACCCGCCGCTCACGGACATCCTCGACACCTTCGCGGAGACCTGGATCTTCGAGCGCATCCCGACCGACCTCGCGCCGAGCCTCGCGCGCCTGCTCATCGGCTACGCGCTCGCGGCGTGCGCCGGCGTGGCGCTCGGCCTGATGCTGGGGTCGTCGCCCCTCGCGCAGCGCGCCTGCGCTCCGCTGGTGGAGTTCTCCCGAGCGATCCCGGCGCCGGCGCTGATCCCGATCGCGATCACCCTCATCGGCATCGGCAACGACATGAAGGTGACGCTCATCGCCTTCGTGTGCTTCTTCCCCGTGCTGCTCAACACGATCGACGGTGTGAGCGGCATCGATCCCACCCTGCGCGCCACGGTCCAGGCCTACGGGCTCACCCGCCGGGAGCGGATCCTGCGGGTCGTCCTCCCAGCCGCGAGCCCGCAGATCTTCGCCGGCCTGCGCGTGAGCCTGTCCATCGGCCTGCTCGTGATGGTCGTCAGCGAGATGGTGGCCAGCACGAGCGGCGTCGGCTACTTCGTCCTGCAGGCCCAGCAGTCGTTCCGGATCGAGGACATGTGGGCGGGGATCCTGATGCTCGGACTGCTGGGCTACGTGTTGAACGGGCTCTTCCTCCTGGTGGAGGCACGGGTCCTGGCCTGGCACCGCGGCGCCCGTGCGAGCGCGACCGCCGACACCACCTGACCCTTGCGAGGCTCACCATGACCATCCTGGAAGTCGAGCATCTCCGCAAGACCTACGGCGAGGGGCCTCGCGCCACGCACGCGGTCGGGGACCTGTCCTTCTCCGTGTCCAGCGGCGAGTTCGTGTGCATCGTCGGTCCCTCCGGGTGCGGGAAGAGCACCCTGCTCAAGTGCATGTCCGGCCTTCTTCCGGCGTCGTCCGGAGAGGTCCGCCTCGCGGGGCGTCGCATCACCGGGCCTCCGCCGGCCATGGCCCTCGTGTTCCAGGAGTACGGCCGCTCGCTGTTCCCCTGGATGTCGGTGCGGGACAACGTCCTGCTCCCGCTTCGCCATAAGGGCCTCTCGAAGGACGAGCAGCGGCGACTGGTCACGGACTCGATCGACGAGGTCGGGCTGACGCGCTTCGGCGACCACTACCCGTGGCAGCTGTCCGGTGGCATGCAGCAGCGCGTCGCGATCGCGCGGGCGCTCGCCTACCAGCCCGAGGTGCTGCTCATGGACGAGCCGTTCGCCTCCGTCGACGCGCAGACGCGATCCGACCTGGAGGACCTCATCCTGAACGTGCGCGATCGCTACGGGGTGACCGTCGTCTTCGTCACCCACGACATCGACGAGTCCGTCTACCTCGCCGACCGGATCGTGGTGCTGACGCCGGCTCCGACCGAGGTGAAGGAGACCTTGACCGTCGACCTGCCGAGTCCGCGCGATCAGGTCGCCACGAAGGAGCTGCCCGAGTTCGCGCATCTCCGGGCGCACACCTACCGGCTGATCATGCGCCCCTCGGATCACGAGGACCCGGTCGGAGCGACCGCCGGAGCCGTGGCGCACGGGTCACCCAAGTGAAGCCAGTCCAGCGACGGAGGAGGAGGAAGATGTCCGGGTTCGGAGGGATAGCCGCGCGGAGGGCCACGGCACTGCTCGTCTCGGCCGCAGCGGTGGCGGGGTGCGGGGGCGACAGCGCGGAGCCGGCGACCAGCTCAGGCGGTGGCAAACCGGTCACGATCCGGGTCGGCTTGACCCCGAGCACGAGCTCGGCGCCGATCTACTTGGGCATGAAGAAGGGGTTCTTCGAGGAGGAGGGCCTCAAGGTCCAGACCACCCCCATCGAGAGCGGCACCAGCTCGATCGCCGCGCTGGTCTCCGGTTCGAACCAGTTCGGGCAGGCGGCGCACTTCTCGGCCATTGCCGCCGCTGCCGAGGGCGTACCGGTGAAGATCGTCGCGGGCAACGACAGCGAGCCGCCCAAGGCCGACGAGGCGGCGCTCGTGTCGATCGTGGTCGGCAAGGACAGCGACGTGAAGAGCGTCAAGGACCTGGCCGGCAAGACGGTGGCGATCAACGCGCTGAAGTCCTCGGGCGAGATCAGTGCCCGGGCGTCCCTCCAGGCGCAGGGCGTCGACGTCGACACGGTCAAGTTCATCGCGGTGCCGTGGCCCAACCAGCCGAGCTCGCTGACGCGCGGGCAGGTCGACGCGATCGCCATCACGGAGCCGTTCCTCACGCCGTTGCTCAAGGCCGGCGCGCGGCAGATCGATGCGCCGCTCGTGCGGCTCGCACAGGGCGGCACCTTCCCCAACAGCGGATGGCTGGCGTCGGAGGAGTACATCGCCAAGAGCCCGGACGTCGTCGAACGCTTCGCGCGTGCGGCGGACAAGGCGTCCGACTACGCCCAGGACAACCCGGACGAGGTCCGGGCCATCATCCCGACCTACACCGAGCTCAAGCCGGCCGCGGTCAAGGACATCCGGCTCCCGACCTTCGGAGCCCCCCTGGACCTCGAGCTCATCGAGCTGTCGAGCCAGCTGGCGGTCAAGAGCCGCGTGGTCGACGAGACGCCCTCCAACGAGGACCTCGTCCATGCCACCGCGCGCGAGTAGGCGGACGGAGACGGACCCGTGCCGGTGAGCGACCAGTCGACCCTAGACGCAGCGGAGGACCAACGAACCCCATGACCGACATGACCACACCCGCCGACACGCTCAAGGGGATGCGCGTCGATCTGGTCGGAAGCTTCCTACGTCCGGAGCGGCTGGTGCAGGCCGTTCTCGAGCACGCACGAGGGGCGCTTTCGGCCGCCGCACTGCGGACGATCCAGGACGAGGCGGTCCGATCGCTGATCGCCGAGGAGGAGGCCCACGGCCTGCCGATCGCCACGGACGGCGAGTACCGGAGAGGGCACTGGATGGAGAGCATCGCCGGGGTGACGGGCCTCGAGCTGTGGCTCGACGGGATCCGGGAGTCGGTGGCCGGCACGACGAGCCAGATCCAGGAGGACGACGAGGCGCTCAAGCGCGGAGGCGCTCACCTGTACCGCACCCCGCGGGTGCCCATCCCGCGCCGCGTGACCTTGGAGCACAACCACCCACTCGAGGACTGGCGCGCGGCGCAGGCCCTGACCGCCACGCCGGTGAAGGGGTCGCTGCTGGGGGCCCAGTACCTGATCCAGGGGTTCCAGCCGGAGGGCTCCGAGGAGGCGTATCCGACGATCGAGGGGTTCACCCGGGACCTCGTGTCCGTGCAGCGGAGCATCGTGAGTCAGCTCGTGGAGGCCGGCTGTCGCTACGTGCACATCGACGGGCCGGGCTACACCTCGTACGCCGACGAGAACAACCTCTCCGCGATCCGGGCGCGAGGGGACGACCCGGACGAGGAGATGCGGCGCGCCATGGCGGCCGACAGCGCCATCGTCGAGGACTTCCCCGACGTCACCTTCGGGATCCACCTCTGCCGGGGGAACCGGCTGCGCTACTGGCACCGGGAGGGGACCTACGACGCGATCGCCGAGCGGTTGTTCAACGGTCTGGCCCATGACCGCTTCATGCTCGAGTACGACTCGGAGCGTGCGGGTGACTTCTCGGCGCTGCGGTTCCTCCCGCCGGGGAAGACGGCCGTCCTCGGGCTGATCACGACGAAGTACGGGGACGTCGAGGCGGTCGACGACCTCAAGCGCCGCCTGGAGGAGGCGTCCCGGTACGTCGCGATCGAGCAGCTCGCCATCAGCCCGCAGTGCGGCTTCGCGTCCATGCTCGAGGGCAACCTGCTGTCCGAGGACGAGCAGTGGCGGAAGATCGATGTGATGCTCGAGACGGCCCAGGAGGTCTGGTCATGACGGGTGCCGCGAACGTCCACCTCGTGGGGGCGATGCTCTTCCCGACGGGGGAGGACACGATGCGGTCGGTGGCGGAGAGCCTCGGCGCCGCCGCGGAGTGGATCCCCGACGGCGAGACGGGGGAGCGCTCGATGTGGCTCACGCAGCATCAGCCGCGGTTCGCCTCGACGCCCGGCCTCGCTCGCAAGACGTACACCGAGCCGGGCAGCAAGCTGGTGTCCGACCGCGTCTACCACGGCCTGGCCGAGGGCGCTTCGCCGGAGGACGTCGAGCTGCCCACCCTCGGATACGCGGGATGGGCGCAGGCGTCGTTCGCCGTCTTCGACCAGCTGCAGCGGGAGGGCGTCGTCGCCGCCGGGACCCGGTTCCAGCAGGCGATCCCCACCCCACTGGCGTTCGTCTCGTCGTTCATCCACCCCGACGAGCAGCACGTGCTCGAGCCGGTGATCGAGCGGGCCATCGAGAACGACATCCGGGCGATGTGCGAGGCGATCCCGCACGACAGGCTGGCCATCCAGTGGGACGTGGCCCTGGAGTTCGGCATCCTCGAAGGGGTCTTTCCCCATACCCTGGCGGATCCGCACGCGGACGTGGTCGAACGTCTCGTGTGGTGCGGGAACGCGGTTCCCGCCGACGTGCACCTGGCTTACCACCTCTGCTACGGCGCGCCGTACGACATCCACATGGTCGAGCCCTCCGACGCGAGGCTGATGACCCAGGTGGCCAACGAGGTCCTCGGACGCGTGGGACGGACGGTGCAGCGCCTGCACCTGCCCGTGCCGATCGAGCGCGACGACCGCGCGTTCTTCGCGCCACTCGCCGACCTCTCGTTGCCGCCGGAGACGCGCCTGTTCCTGGGGCTGGTGCACCACGAAGACGGTGAGGAGGGCGGCCGGCGGCGCATCGCGGCCGCGAAGCTCTTCGTGTCGGACTTCGGGGTCGCGACGGAGTGCGGCACCAGCCGGACGCCCGCCGACCCGGTCGAGCTGCTCCGGCTGCAGGCGCAGGTCGCCGCGGAGGCGGCCCAGCCTCCGAACGGCGACGTCGCGGTGCCGGACCAGCAGCACGCGACGGCTCCGCCGCCCGAGGTGGCCAACGCGCGGGTGAGGGAGATCGCCGAGCAGATCGACTGCCCCGTCTGCGAGGCGTCCGCCGGGACGCCGTGCGCGCTCCCGGGCGAGGGGGCGCTTCCGCGACCGCATTACCCGCGGTACCTCGGAGCGCTGACCGCGACGGTGATGCCGGCCCCGCGCGTCGGCGCCGGCTGAGGCGCGTCGTGAGCGGACGCGCGACGCAACGCGTCGATGCGACGCAACGCGTCGATGGAGGCGCACCGGATGTCGATGTCCTCATCGTCGGCTCAGGGCCCGTGGGGACGGCGCTGAGCATCGAGCTCGGTCGTCAGGGGGTCAGGTGCCTCGTCGTGGAGCGCCGGACCACGCGCAGTCCACAACCGCGGGCGAAGCTCAGCAACATCCGGACGATGGGGCTGCTGCGCCGCTGGGGGCTCGCGGATCGCGTGCGGGCGGCGGCGCCCCTGCCGGCCGACTTCCCCTCCGACATCGCCTTCGTCACGCGCCTCACCGGCTGGGAGCTCACGCGCTTCCCGAACGCGTTGTCGACGGCGGTCGATCGCAGCCGTCCGTACCCCGAGCCCGCCCAGCAGGTCCCCCAGGACATCCTCGAGGACGTCCTGCGCGAACGCGCTCGAGGCCTGCCGGCCGTGAGCGTCGCGACCGGCGTCGAGCTGGAGGGCTTCGAGGAGCATCAGACGGGGATCAGGGCGTCCTTGCGCGACGTGCACGGGGGCGCGTCGCGCGAGATCCACGCCAGCTACATCGCAGGCTGCGACGGCGCGCGGTCGACGGTCCGCGAGCAGCTCGGCGTCGGCATGTCGGGTCAGTCGCTCGCCCGGAACGTGTCCGCGGTGTTCCGCGCTCCCGACCTGTGGTCGCGTCACGACAAGGGCAAGGCCGTCCACTACTGGACGGTCACGCGCGACGCGCCTTCGATCCTCGGACCGCTGAACCCGCATGATCTCTGGTGGTTCCACCTCAACCAGGTGCCTGAGAGCGGGCCGATGTCCGACGATGACGTCCGACGCTCCTTCTTCGCGGCGGTGGGAGAGTCGTTCGCGTGCGAGGTGGTCGCCAACGGCCCGTGGTTGGCCGAGCGCCGCCTGGCCGACCACTACCGGGTCGGTCGCGCCTTCCTGCTGGGCGACGCCGCCCACCTGCATCCGCCGATGGGCGGCTACGGGATGAACATGGGGATCGGCGACGCCGTCGATCTCGGGTGGAAGCTCGCCGCCGTCGTGCGCGGCTGGGGCGCCGACCGGCTGCTGGAGAGCTACGAGCACGAGCGGCGCCCGATCCACCAGCGGGTGATCGACGAGGCCAGCGCCAACTTCGCCAAGAACTCCAACCGCTTCACGGCTCCGGAGCTGGAGGACGCGGGACCGGCCGGCGACCGCCTGCGCGAGCGCGCGGGGGAGACCATCCACGAGGAGAAGGCGCGGGAGTTCGCCTCGATCGGCGTGCAGCTCGGGTACCGCTACGAGTCGTCGCCCGTCGTCGTCGCCGACGGATCGGCTCCCACCGCCGACGAGGTCGGCACGTACGAGCCGACCGCTCGACCTGGGCACCTGGCGCCCCACGTCTGGATCGACGACGAGCGCTGCCTGTACGACCTCCTCGCCCCGGGGATGACGCTCCTGTGCCTCTCGGACGACCAGGAGCCGGCGGCGCGGGCGCTCGTCTCGGCCGCGGAACGGGCGAACATGCCCTTGACGAAGGTCGACCTGGCCCGCGCCGACGTGCGTGAGCTCTACGACGCCGACCTGGTCATCGTCCGTCCGGACCAGCACGTCGCCTGGCGCGGCTCCTCCGCCGACGACGCGGAGGGCATCGTCGACCGGGTCCGCGGGGCACGTGCGCCGACCACGCGACGGGAGGCGCGGAGCGAGACGCCGGTGGCATCGTCGGGCGAGCGCCTCACTGACCCGCCCACTCCTCGAGTCGCGCGGACATGACCTCGGCGATGGTCACCTGCGCAAGCCCGAGCCTGACCGCCATCCGGCCCACCGTCCCGGCGTCCGCCAGCTCGCCGTCGTCGGTGAGCACGTCGCAGATCGCCGCAGCGGGACCCGAACCGGAGAGGCGCACGACGTCCACTGCCGCCTCGGCGCGCCCATGGAGCGCCAGCGACCCGCCGCTGACGGCGCGCAGCGGCGGGATGTGCCCCGGGCTCACCAGGTCGCTCGGCCCGGACGCGCTGTCGCCCGCGACCCGGATGGTCCGAGCCCGGTCGGCCGCTGAGATGCCGGTGCTGATCCCCTCGCGCGCCTCGATGGTGACGTAGGGCAGGCTTCATGCCCGCTGCGTCTCGGCGATGCCGGTCATGCGCCGCAGGTGGAGCGCCTCGCAGCGCTCGTAGGTCAGCGCGACCGCCAGGATGCCGCGCGCCTCGCGGATCATCAGGTTCACGGTGGCCGCTTCGATCGCGTCGGCTGTCGCCACGAGATCGGCGGAGTCGGTGCGCTCGTCGATCAGGACGACAGCTCGGCCGGCGCGGAGCTCCCGCAGGGCGGGAGCGAGCGACGACGGATCGATGGAGATCCCGTCGACGCCCATGAACTATAGGTTATACGCTTCGCGCGTGAAACTGGCCACGTACCTCACCTCCGACGGCACCCAGCGAATCGGAGGGCTCGTCGACACCCCAGAGGGGCCCCACCTCGCCGGCCTGGACGCCGGGATGCGCGAGTCCCAGCGGGAGGGGTCCGGTCCGAACCGGCCGTCTCCCGCCGCCGATCGGCTGCCCGACGAGATGCAGGCGTTGCTCGCGCTCGGTCAGGCCGGGCTCGACGATGCGCGTCGCGTCCTCGACTGGGCGACCCAGGCGGCGGAGGACGGCGGCGTGCGGCGGCTGGTCGACGCGGGGGTCCTCACGGCGGCGGACGACGCGTCGTACCTCCCGGTGGTCACCCGGCCAGGCAAGGTCATCTGCGCCGGCATGAACTACGCCGACCACCTGGCCGAAGGGGCGGACGCAGGAGTGGTCAGGCCCGAGCGACCGGCCGCCTTCGTCAAGTTCGCCTCGTCGCTGGTCGGGCACGAGCAGCCCATCTCCTATCCCGCCGAGACGGGGCAGCTGGACTACGAGGCCGAACTGGCGCTCGTCATCGGACGCACCGCCGTGAGAGTCGACCGCTCAGAGGCGCTCGACTACGTCGCGGGGTACACGATCCTCAACGACGTCAGCTCGCGAGACGTCCAGTTCGAGGAGATGAAGGCCGGCATGCTCCTCCTCGGCAAGAACGCCTGGCACGGCACCCCGCTCGGCCCGTGGCTGGTCACCCCCGATGAGGGCATCGACCCCCGCGACGTGCACCTGGAGCTCACCGTCAACGGCGACGTGCGGCAGTCCGGCTCGACCCGCGACCTCCTGTTCGGCTGCGACGAGCTGATCGCCTACTGGTCTACCCTAGGGCTCGAGCCAGGCGACGTCATCTCGACGGGAACGCCGGCCGGCGTGGGCATCTTCATGGATCCGCCGGAGCGGTACCTGCTCAAGGACGGCGACGTCGTGGAGGTCGCGCTCTCGGGGATCGGCACCCTGCGCAACCGGGTGGAGGCCTGATCAGTCCTCGGAGTGGATGCTCGACAGCCCGCTGAGCATCCAGGCGAGGTTCGTGTCGTAGTGCGCCACTAGCGCGTCCTTGGCGGCCCGCGGCTTGCCCGTCCGCACGGCGTCGAGGATGACGCGATGCGCCGCTTCCGGAGAGTGGTGGTTGGGGCCGAACCCGATCTCGTCGTAGACGAGTCGGGTGTAGCGCTCGGTGCCCGCCCACAGCGGATCGAGCGCCTGCTTGAGGCGGGGACTCAGGGTCGGGCCGAGCAACTGCTGGTGGAAGCGCTGGTGGACGGCCCAGAACTCCTCGGACGACGGCCGCAGGTCGGCCATCTGCTCGAGCATCTCCTCGAGGTCGATCAGCTCCTGAGCCGACAACTGCGGCGCACCGCGCTTGATCGCATCGCCCTCGAGGAGGATCCGCAAGCGGTAGAGCTCCTTGAGGTCGGCGACGCTGAGTGGCGCGACGATGGTGGTGCGGGCCGGGC
Organism: uncultured Solirubrobacter sp.; assembly: GCA_937871635.1. Lineage (GTDB taxonomy): Bacteria > Actinomycetota > Thermoleophilia > Solirubrobacterales > Solirubrobacteraceae > JACCYI01. The sequence goes on along the minus strand of CALMNS010000657.1, from coordinate 10,078 downwards.
GCAGCTCGATGAGTCCGACGGCGACCAGTCGCTGCAGCGCCTCCCGAACGGGGATGATGCTGACCCCGAACGTCGCAGCGAGCTCGTTGACCTTGAAGGGTTTGCCCGGCTCGAGCTGACCGGTGAGGATCGCCTGGCGGATGGCGCTCGTCAGCTGATCGACCCGGGAGACCGGAGCAAGAGGCGTCCCTACCTTCATGCGCCCAGCATAGAGAGGCCGGCCTTCCCTCCCGCGGGTGTGCTCGCGCGCTTGACGGTCCGACGAGCAACGGTTATAAGTCATAGTCGTGTTCCGGATCGCCGAAGACCGTCCTCGCCCATGAGCTTCGCGGGCTCGCCGGTCGAGGCCTGGTACGAGGCCTCGCCCACCAGGATCGAGGTCATGAAGCGGCTCCTCGCCGAGGACGCGGACTTCTACGTGTGTCCGGGCTGGCCGGCCGGCGGCCACTACCACGGCCACGACGAGGTGTTCGGCGGGTTCTTCCCCACCGCCGGCAAGGCATGGACCCGGCTGCGGCCGGTGCTCGAGGAGGTGGTCGAGGCCGAGGGGACCTTCGTGGTCCGCGGCCGCTACGAGGGGGTCGCGAGCGCTACCGAGCTGCCGTTCAGCTGCGAGTTCGTCCACATCTGGCGGGTGAAGGACGGACGCCTCGCCTCGCTTCACCAGGTGGCCGATACCGCCGTGCTCGCCGACGCGATGCTCGGGCGCGAGCCGGTCACCCAGGCTGCGGTGCCTTGAGCTCGCTTCGCCGGCCGACCCTCCTGGTGACGGGCGCCGGCGGACGGGTCGGAGGAGCCGCACTGCGCGCGCTCGTCGCGCGCGGTCGCGCCCCGATCGCCCTCGTGCGGGACCCGCGTCGGGCGGGAAGCCTCGCCGAGCGCGTCGAACACCGCTGTTGCGATCTCGACGATCGCGCCGGCTTGGAAGACGCCTTCGCGGGCATCGATGCGTTGTTGCTCTGCAGTGGGCACGGCCCGGACCTGCTCGGGCACCAGCTCAACACCATCGCGGCGGCGCAGGACGCCGGTGTCCGGCGGATCGTGAAGATCTCGGCCAGCCCCGCCTCCGTCTTCGAGGGATCGCCCAACCGGGCAGCGGCGAACCACCGCGAGGTCGAGGCCGTCCTCGCGCACGCCGGAGTCGAGTACACGTGCATACGACCGAACGCCTTCATCCAGGGGGTCGCCTCCTCGCGAGCGGCGATCGCGGACGGCGAGCTTCCGTTGACCCTTGGAGACCAGGCCCTCAGCTGGGTCGACACGGAGGACGTCGGCGAAGTGGCCGCGGGGGCCCTGCTCGCCGGAGGGCCCTTGCCCGAGGTCATCCCGGTGACGGGTCCGCAGGCGCTCACGGGAGTTGGGCTCGCCGAGATTCTCACGGCGGTCACGGGTCGCCACGTCCTCTACCGCGCCCTCACCGACGCCGAGCAGCAAAACCGCTTGCGTGCGGCCGGGGCGCCGGCGTGGCTGGCCGAGCATGTCGTCAGCATCTTCGCGCTGCTGCGCGAGCGCGACGGCGACAGGGTCACGGACGCCGTCGAGCACTGGACCGGACGGCCCGCGACGCCGGCCGCCGACGCCCTCACGCGCGACGCGGACAAGCTCGGGTTGGAACTCGCCACGTCCATGCAGGAGGAGATCAGGACATGACCACCATCGAAGCGTTCGAGCCGGCCACCACGAGTGCACGCCGGAAGGCGAGCAACACGGCCGGTCGAACGACGATCGAACGCGGCGGCTACCTCGCGCTGCGCAGCCCGGATCCCGCCGCCGCCGCGGCGTTCGCCGTCGAGCACATGGGCCTGTGCCTCGTGCACGTCGACCGCGCCGGCCGGCACTACCTCGCGGCCAACGGGCTCGACCCCTACTCCCTGGTCTACGTCGAGGGCGAGCGTGGCATCGACCACGTGTCCTACGTCGTCCGTGACGAGGCCGCGCGCAACGCCGCGGAGGCGCGGCTGCGCGCGGCGGACGTACCGGTCGAGCGCCTGGACCCGAACCCGCTCTGGCGCGCCAAGGCCGCCCTGCGGGTCGTGTCGCCGGCCGGCCACGCCGTGCACCTCACTCCGGGAGTGCATGTCGACGTGCCCATGGCAGCGCTCACGCGGCCGTCCGCCGACGCGCCGGCACCGATCTCCTTCGACCACGTGGCGCCCCGCATCGCCGACGTCGACGCCGAGATGTCCTGGCTCGAGGACGTGCTCGGGCTCCGTGAGTCCGCCCGCGTCGTGGCGCCTGACGTCGGCCCGGTCATCGCGTTCTTCCGGGCGCACACGCTGTTCCACTGCTACACGGTGGTCCGCGGCCCCGCCAACGGGCTCCACCACTACCAGTTCTCGCTCAAGAACGCCCCGGCTGTCCTCGCGGCGCACAAGCGGATGCGGGAGGGCGGGACCGTCGAAGTGGTCTGGGGGCCACTGCGACACGGACCGGGCCACAACGTCGCCTTCTACTTCCGTGACCACGACGGCAACTTCGTCGAGTACTCGGCTGAGGAGGAGATCATCCTCGACGACGAGAACTACGTCGCCGCCGTGTGGTCCGCCGAGGACGCGAAGTTCGCCGACGAGTGGGGCACCGCCCCGCCGGCGGTGTTCTTCGAGTGAGCGGCACGATGGAGACCTCCACCAACGGCGCGGCCCCCTGCGCGATCTGCGCGATGGTCCACGCCGAGCCCGACGACGGGTGGGCCTACGCCGACGACGACTGGGTCGCGGGTACCCTCGCCGGGCTCGAGGTGCCGGGCTGGATCGTGCTCGCCCTCCGGCGCCATGCCGTCGAGACCAGCGCCCTCACCGAACGCGAGGCGGCATCGCTGGGAGCGGCGATCCGGTTGCTCACCCGGGCGATCGAGGAGGCGACCGGCGCCGAGCGCGTGTACCTGCAGGCCTACGGCGAGCGCGAGCCGCACTGGCACATGCTGCTCTCCGCGCGGACCGCCGAGATCCCGGTCGAGCACCGGCACGTCGCGTTCTTCAGCAACCGCGAAAAGTACATCGACGGCGACGACGCCGTGGCGGTCGTTGACCGCATCCGCCTCAACCTGCAGGGCGCCTCCGGTGCACCGACCGTCTAGCCGCACAACCGAACGAGAGAGGGTCATGTCCGTCATCGAGGTCCAGCCACTTGCGCACCTGACGAGCGAGGAGCTCATCGAACGGGCGCACGCGCTCAAGCCGCAGCTGCGGGCGAACGCCGCCGCCGTCGACGCCGACCGTCGAGTGGTCGACGAGAACATCACCGCGCTCGAGGAGGCGGGGATCCTGCGTGCGAAGATGCCGCGCCGCTTCGGAGGCTCCGAGATGCCCTTCTCGGTCTCCACGCAGATCTCGGCCGCGCTCGGTGAAGCCTGCGGCTCCACGTCCTGGGTCACCACGCTCCTGAACGCGTGCAGCTGGCTGACCGCTCTGTTGCCCGACCAGGCGCAGCAGGCCGTGTGGGGCACTGACCCCGATGCCCACGTCTGCGGCGTCCTCGCTCCGTCCTCGACCTCGGTCAAGGTGGACGGGGGCTTCGAGGTGACCGGCAAGTGGGGCTACGCGTCGGGGTGCCTGCACTCCGATTGGGCGCTGCTCGGGATGCCGGTCGTCGATGACGCGGGCCAGCCGGTCGACCAGGGACTGGCGCTCATCCCGATGTCGGACCTGCGCATCGAGGACACCTGGTTCGTGGCCGGCATGCGAGGGACGGGCAGCAACACGCTGCACGCCGAGGCGGTGTTCGTGCCTGATCACCGCGTCATGTCCGTCACCGCGGCGCTGGGGAACCAGTACCCGACCGAGCACAAGGACGAGGCGCTGTACCGGTCGTCGTTCGTGCCGTCGCTGGCCATCATCCTCGCCGGCCCCCAGGTCGGCATGTCGCGGGGCGTACTCGGCACCATCATCGAGAAGGCCCCCAACCGAGCGATCGCCTACACGACCTTCGAGCGCCAGACGGACTCGACGACGTTCCAGAACGCGATCGCCGAGGCCGCGATGCTCGCCGACACCGCCGCCCTGCACACCGCTCGGGCCGCCGCCGACATCGACTCGGCGGCCGAGGCGGGGGAGGCGCTCGACTACCTCTCGCGGGCCCGCATCCGCGCCGACACCGGGTGGGCGATCAGCAACGCGCGCCTGGCGATCGACAAGCTGATCTCGGCCAACGGCGCTTCGAGCTTCGCCGAGGTCAGCTCGATCCAACGGCTGTGGCGGGACTCGAACACGGGCGCCCGCCACGCCGTGATCCTGCCGGCGGTCAGCCAGGAGGTCTACGGCAAGGCGCTGCTCGGCGTGCCGTACGAGAGCAACATCACCCCCCTGATCTAGCGGCGGCACTCCGGAGGCGACCGTATGTCCGCTTCGACCACGCCCGCTCCGCTGGCGAAGGACGACTTCCGCTACGTCATCGGGCACTTCACGACCGGCGTCACGGTGATCACGGCGATCGAGGGGGAGGAGCTGTACGGCACCACCGCGAGCGCCGTGACGTCCCTGTCGCTCGATCCGCCGATGCTGCTCATCTGCATGAACCGCCAGTCGGCGACCGGGAGCTGCGTCGGTCGCGTCGGCCGGTTCGCCGTCAACATCCTCGACGAGCGCCAGCCCGACCTGGCGTACCGCTTCGCGTCGAAGTCGCCCGACAAGTTCGACGGCGTCGAGGTGACCCTCGGATGCTTCGGCGAGCCGCTGCTGGTCGGCGCGCTCGCGCATCTGGAGACGCGTGTGGTCGAGCAGACGGCGGCCGGGACGCACGTCATCTTCGTCGCCGAGGTCGAGCGCGCCCAGGCCGGGGAAGGGACTCCGCTGGCGTACTACCGGGGGCGGTTTAGCCGCCTGCATATCGAGCCGGATGCCTGAGACGCGCCGCCCGGGTCCGGGCCGGGCGGCCAAGTCGGGGTCCGCGGCGTGAACCTCGCCGAGTGGCTCCTCCGCGCGGCTCGCGTGGAGCCGCACGCGCCAGCCGTGGGCCGCGGGTCATCCGACATCGTCCCCTACGGCGAGCTGGCCAAGCGGGCAGCGGGGATCTCCGAGTCGCTCAAGCGCTGTCGACTCGGTCCGGGCGACCGCGTGGCGATCGTCGCCAAGAACCATCCGGCCTACGTCGAGGCCCTCTTCGGGGCCTGGTGGGGCGGCTTCGCCGCCGTCCCGGTCAACCCCAAGCTCCATCCCTCGGAGATCGAGTGGATCCTCGGGCATTGTGAGGCCAAGGCCGTCTTCGTGAGCTCGGAGCTGTCGGCGGACGTCGGCCGGCTTGGTCTGGGCGGCGCCCCGGTGATCGAGCTCGGTTCGCGGGCCTGGGAGCGACTGGCCGAGGGACCCGACCCGACCGCCCCGGCTCCCTGCGCAGCCGGAGATCTCGCCTGGCTCTTCTACACCTCCGGTACGACCGGCCGGCCCAAGGGGGCCATGCTGTCGCACGGCAATCTCGCGGCCATGACCTTCGGCTACCTCGCCGACGTCGACTCGCCCGCCCCCGGCGACGCGCTGCTGCACGCGGCTCCGATGAGCCACGGCTCCGGGCTCTACCTGATGGCGCAGGTCTGCCGTCGAGCGATCAACGTCATCCCCGAGTCCGGTGGCTTCGACGCCGACGAGACGCTGGCGATCGCCGCGGCGCGAGGCAACGTGTCCATGTTCGCGGCACCGACCATGGTCACCCGCCTGGTTCGCGCCGCGCCGGCGTCCGCCTCCCCGCCCTTCCGCACCCTCATCTGGGGAGGTGCGCCGATGCACGAGACGGACGTGCGCGCGGCGCTGGACCGACTCGGTCCCTGCCTGGCCCAGATCTACGGACAGGGCGAGTCGCCGATGACCATCTCCGTCCTGGCCAAGGACGTCGTGGCAGACCGCGCTCACCCTCGCTGGGAACATCGGCTCGGATCGGCGGGCGTCGCCAACTCGGCGGTCGAAATCCGGCTCGTCGATGCCGACGGGGAGCTGGCGGGCACAGGCGCGCTGGGCGAGGTCCAGGTGCGAGGGGCGACGGTCATGGGCGGCTATTGGCGCGACGAGGCGGCGACGTCCGCAGCACTGGCCGCCGGGTGGCTTCGCACGGGCGACATCGCCTCCTTCGACGACGAGGGCTTCCTGACCCTGCGTGACCGGTCCAAGGATGTGATCATCTCCGGCGGGTCGAACGTCTACCCGCGCGAGGTCGAGGAGATCCTGCTGCGGCACCCGGGGGTGAGGGAGGCATCGGTCATCGGGCGCCCCGACCCGGAGTGGGGGGAGGTGGTGGTCGCCTACCTGGTGGGGGACGCGGACCCGTCCGAGCTCGACCGTGCCTGCCTCGACGCCATCGCCCGCTTCAAGCGTCCGAAGGACTACGTGACGGTGGGCGAGCTGCCGACGAACAGCACCGGGAAGATCCTCAAGAAGGAGCTCCGGGAGCTCGACCGCTCACGGCGCGTTCCGACGACCTGAGCCCGACCGCCTCCTGAGCCGCCTGTGTCGGCGGAGCGCGCGCGACCGAGGCGGGAACGGGCCGCGATCCGAGCTCGAGCCAGCGCGCGGAGGCCGACGAGGCGATCGGGTCGTCGGCTGCTCACCCGGACACCTCGGACGGATCCACCCTCGTCCCATTGGAGGCGGCGCGGCTCGCGCTGTCGCGGGTGGCGACGCAGGTCCCGTAGCGTCACGCCCCGCCGGCTGGGTACGGCAAGCTCGAGCTGCCGATCGGCCCCTGGTGACCGACTACGCGGCCCGCAACAACTGGGGGCTGCGGATGGCCGCCCGGGCGTTGATGGAGCGAGACAACCTCCTGCAGCTCGGACGCCTCAAGGACCTCTTGAACCCGTCGCTGCCGCCGGGCCGCAAGCTCTGGCCGGACTTCGTCGATGACTTCGTCGCGCTCGACCGCAGGCGCCTCGCCGGGTTCCGCCGAGCGGAGTACGCGGGCCTGACGGGCGGCGCGAGGGCCGACGGCCCCAAGACGGTGTCAGCGGCGGTGTTCGGGAGGATGGGTGAGATCGTCCAGCGCCGCCACGACGTCGCGCAAAACTGCGACCGGCCGAAGACCGCCAAGCAGTCCCTGACGCCCGCCCAGGCCAGGAAGAGGCTCACGGACGTCCAAGACTTCGCGATCATCCTCGACGACCATCTGCTGGCTCACCGGACCTATTGAGCAGGAGCGGTCGGGCCGGTCTCTCGGTCCGGCGCCGAGCGCCCCTTCTCGCCGTCCGGCGATCTAGGGTTCCGTCGATGCGCCTGATCGTCGCCCGCTGCTCCATCGCGTACTCCGGCCGCCTGAAGACCACGCTGCCCGAGGCGCTGCGCCTGATCATGGTCAAGGCCGACGGCTCGGTGATGGTCCACTCGGACGCCGGGGGCTACAAGCCGCTCAACTGGATGACGCCGCCGACGGCGATCGAGGAGTCCGAGGACGGCGCCTCGCTGGTGGTCCGCAAGCTCAAGGGGGAGGAGACGCTCGAGATCGCGATCGCCGAGACGATCTCGGACTCCGCCCACGCGATGGACGCCGACGCGCCGGGCCTGCAGAAGGACGGGGTGGAGGCCCACCTGCAGGAGGCGCTGGCCGACGCGCCCGGGTGGTGCGGCGAGGGCTTCCGGCTCGTGCGGCGTGAGTGGCCGACGGACATCGGGCCGGTGGACCTGATGTGCCGCGACGCGGAGGACGGCTGGATCGCCGTCGAGATCAAGCGCGTCGGGACGATCGACGCCGTCGAGCAGCTCTCCCGCTACCTGGAGCGGATCCGGCTGGACCCGGAGAAGGCGGGCTGCTGCGGCGTCCTGGCCGCCCAGGTGGTCAAGCCGCAGGCCCGCGTGCTCGCCGAGGCCCGCGGGATCCGCTGGGTCGAGGTGGACCTCGACGTGCTGCGCGGCGAGAAGGTCCCCGCGCTCACCCTCTTCGCGGCATGAGCTCCTCCGAGGAGGCGGTCCTCACCGCCGCCGAGGGCGGCGTCCTGACCATCACGCTCAACCGCCCCGAGGCGCGCAACGCGGTCAACCTCGCGGTGGCCGAGGGGGTTGCCGCCGCGCTCGACCGCCTGGACGCCGAGGACGGGCTGCAGGTCGGGATCCTCACCGGGGCCGGCGGGGCCTTCTGCGCCGGGATGGACCTCAAGGCCTTCGTGACCGGCGAGCGGCCGTGGGTCGAGGGGCGCGGGTTCGCCGGGATCGTCGAACGGCCTTCGCGCAAGCCGCTGATCGCGGCGATCGAGGGCTTCGCGGTGGCCGGGGGGTTCGAGGTCGCCCTGGCCTGCGACCTGATCGTCGCCGCGCGCGACGCCCGGCTCGGGATCCCCGAGGTCAAGCGCTCGCTGGTCGCCGCCGGCGGCGCGCTCATCCACCTCCCGCGGCGGATCCCCTACCACGTGGCCATGGAGCTCGCCCTCACCGGCGACCCGATCGACGCCGCCCGGGGCTACGAGCTCGGCGTCGTCAACCGCCTCGCCGACCCGGGCGAAGCGGTCGCCGTCGCCCGCGAGCTCGCCGCGGCCGTCGCCGCCAACGGTCCGCTCGCGCTCGACGCCTCCAAGCGGATCGTGCGCGCCTCGGCGGACTGGACCGAGGCGGAGGCGTGGGCGAAGCAGGGCGAGATCGCGGGGCCCGTGTTCGGCTCGGAGGACGCGCGCGAGGGTGCCACCGCCTTCGCCGAGAAGCGGGCGCCTATCTGGCGCGGCCGCTGACCACGAACAGCGGGTCGTCGCCGGTCGGGGGCGCCTCGTCGCGGACGTCGGCGAAGCCCGTGCCTTCGAGGTAGGCCCGGACGAGCGCGACGTGGTCGGCGTCCGTGCCGAGCGTCCACGCGCGGATCGCCTTGGTCGGGAAGCAGCGGTTGGAGAAGGACACGATCGCCACGCCGCCCGGGCGCAGGACGCGACCGACCTCGGCGAAGACCTCGAGCGGACGGGTGAGGTACTGGACGCTCACCGCGCAGACGACGGCGCCGAACGCCGCGTCGGGGTAGGGCAGCGCAGGGTCGGCGTTGAGGTCGTGGACGACGAAGCCCGCGGTGATCTGCGGGTTGTCGGCCATCTCGTCCGCGTTCATCCCGAGCGCGCTGACGGGGCCGAGCCCGGCCTCGGGCAGGTGCGAGCGCCACGAGGACATCAGGTCGAGGACGGGCTCGCCCGGCGGGAGGTCGCGCGCGTAGACGGCCCGCAGGGCCGCGATCGCGCCCGCCTCGATATGGACGACCTTGCGCGGCATCACGTAGAAGGCACCGTCCGCCGACGGGTCGGCGCGGGCGAAGAGGTCGGGGGCGGCCATGCCTCCCTACTCCCCGTGGAGGGTGGCGATCAGGCGCCGGCTTCCGCCCCGGTCGCGGTGCTCGCACAGGTAGATCCCCTGCCACGTCCCGAGCGCGAGCCCGCCGCGGCCGCTGCCGACCGGCAGCGTGAGCGAGGGACCGAGCAGCGAGGCCTTCACGTGGGCGGGCATGTCGTCCGCGCCCTCGAGCGTGTGCGTCCAGTAGTCGGCGCGCTCGGGCACCGCCCGGTCGAACCAGGCGGAGAAGTCGGCGCGCACGTCGGGCGACGCGTTCTCGTTGAGCGTGAGCGAGGCCGACGTGTGGGCGATGAAGAGGTGCAGCAGCCCCGCCGCCACCTCGTCGAGCTCGGGCAGCGCGGCCTGCACCTCGCGGGTGATGAGGTGGAAGCCGCGCGGCCGCGGGTCGAGCGAGATCTCGCGCTGGAGCCACATGCGCCGAGGCTAGTGCCCCGAGTCCGGCAACCGCGCGGCCCGCAGGTCGACCCGGCCACCCGGGGTGAACGGGATCCCCTCGGCCTCGAGCAGCGCGCGCTGGCGGGCGCCCTTGGCCAGCGAGCCGTCGGCCCGGACGATCCGGTGCCACGGCAGCCCCGGGTCGTCCGTCTCGGAGAGCACCGCCCCCGCCGCCCGCGGGGCGCCCGGCGAGACGTCGCCGTAGGTCCGGACGAAGCCGGGCGGCGTCGCCCGCACCCGGGCGAGGATCCGGTCGGCCCGCTCGCTCATCCGGGCGAGCCTAAAGCCCCGCGCCACGCGCCACGCGGCGGTTAGGCTCCCGCGGTGCGCCACGGCACCTACTCCATCGTCGCCCGCGATCCGGCCACGGGCGAGCTCGGGGCCGCCGTGCAGTCGCACCGGTTCTCCGT
>CALMNS010000656.1 GCA_937871635.1 uncultured Solirubrobacter sp. | reverse complement strand
CTCGTGCTCATCGTCGGCGTCGCCATGGCGGCGTTCGGCGGGGACGACGCGCCGTCCGGTGGCGCGTCGGGCGGGGACGAGGCGGAGCGGGCGCAGGCGACGCCCACGCCGACCCCGCCGCCGACCCTGCCCAGCGGCAAGCGGCGGATCTTCCCCGACCACCGGGTGGTCGGCTTCTACGGCAACCCCGCGGCCGACGAGCTCGGGATCCTCGGGATCGGCTCACCCAGCGCCGTCGGGCGCAAGCTGCGCCGGCAGTCCCGCGGCTACCAGCGCAAGACGCGGCCCGTCCTCCCCGCCTTCGAGCTCATCACCACGATCGCCGACGCCGATCCCGGCCCCACCGGCAAGTACCGCACGCGGATGCCCAACAAGCTGATCTCGCGCTACTACCGCGCGGCCCGCAAGGCGAAGGCGATCCTGCTGCTCGACATCCAGCCCGGCCACTCGGACTTCTTCGAGGAGACGATCCGCCTCAAGCGGTGGCTGCTCAAGCCCGACGTCGGCCTCGCGCTCGATCCCGAGTGGCGGATGCGCAACGGCGAGAAGCCGGGCACGGTGATCGGCTCGGTGACCTCCCGCGAGCTCAACGCGACCACGGCCTGGCTCGACTCCCTGGTCAAGGAGAACGACCTCCCGCAGAAGCTCGTGGTCATCCACCAGTTCACGCTGGACATGATCCGCAACCGCCCGCGGCTCAAGACCCGCCCGAACCTGGCCATCACCCTGAACGCCGACGGCTTCGGGACGCAGGCCCAGAAGCTCGAGAAGTACGCCGCGTTCACCAAGGGCGCGGCGAAGCGGTTCGCCAACGGCTACAAGCTCTTCTACAAGGAGGACACCGACGTCATGACCCCCGGGGAGGTCATGAGGATGAAGCCGCGGCCGGACTTCATCGTCTACGAGTGAGGGGGTCGCGCGCGCTGTTCGGGGCGCTCGTCGCGTCCCAGGTGGCCTACGCCTACGTGCCTGAGCGCCGCAGGGTGGCGGCGACGCGCGGGATCGTCGGGCTGATGACCGCCACGTCGTTGGCGCAGGCGGGCGCGAAGTGGCCGCGGGTCGCGTCGGCGGGTGCGGTCGGGTTCGGCGCCGAGCTGCTCGGCGTGGCCACCGGCAAGCCGTTCGGCCACTACACCTACTCCGACAAGCTCGGGCCGAAGGTCGGCGGGGTGCCGCTGCTCGCCGCCTGCGCCTGGGCGATGATGAGCCGCCCGGCGTGGAGCGTCGCCGGGCGGATCTCGCGCCGGCGCGCGGCGCGGGTGCCGCTGGCCGCCGGGGCGCTGACCGCCTGGGACGCGTTCCTCGATCCGCGGATGGCGCGCGACGGGTACTGGAGCTGGCCGCAGGGCGGGCGCTACGAGGGGATCCCGGCCTCCAACTTCCTCGGCTGGTACGCGACGGGGCTCATCGTGTTCGCGCCGTGGCCCGACGAGGAGCCCTGCGACGAGGCCTGGGCGCTGTACCTCTGGACCTGGGTGGGCGAGACGTTCGCGAACGCGGTGATCTGGAAGCGGCCGGTGACGGCCGTCGTCGGGAGCCTGGCGATGGGCGCGTTCGCGTGCGCGTCGCGGTAGTCGGCGCCGGGGTCGGCGGGCTGGCCACCGCCGTTCGCCTCGCCCAGGCGGGCCACCGGGTCACCGTCCTCGAGCAGGCCGACGCGCCCGGGGGCAAGTGCGGGCGGGTCGAGCGCGGGGGGTTCGCGTGGGACTCCGGGCCCTCGCTGCTGACCATGCCGTGGGTGCTCCGCGACCTCGTCGGCGACGAGCTCGAGCTCCTGCGGGTCGAGCCCGTGACCCGCTACTCGTTCGCCGACGGCACGGGCTTCGACCTCTCGGCCGACCTGCCGCGGGCGATGGAGGCCCTCGAGGCCTGGTCGCCCGGAGCCGGAGCGGACTGGGCGCGGTTCCTCGGCACGTGCGCGGGGATGTGGCGCGCCTCGGAGCCC
>CALMNS010000655.1:7439-11706 GCA_937871635.1 uncultured Solirubrobacter sp. | reverse complement strand
GGCCCGGACGGTTGCGTGGCGCTCGCCTGCGACACCCCGTTCGTGCCGCCGGCGCTCCTGCGCGAGCTCGCCGGGCGTCCCGCGCGCACCTTCGTGCGCGCCGGGGGGCGGCTCCATCCGCTGCCCGGGCGCTACCCGGCCGGTCCTCTGCCGCTCGACGGGTCACTGCTGGCTCTGGAGGCGGCGGAGCTGGCGTGGCCGGACGCCTCGGCGCTGCTCAACGTCAACTCGCCCGCCGACCTCGCCGCCGCCGAACGTCGGGTCCAACTGCGTCAGTGAGAGGCACCGGCGGTCGCGAACGTCCAGGAGTCGTCGCCTGGGCCCGGGTCCATGGACGTTCGCGTGCGGAGGCCCGGCGCGCCGACCCGCCCGGGCTCTCTACCCGGCCGCCGGTCCGGTGGCCTTCGCCACCTCCATGGCTCGCTCCAGGGTGACCCCCTCGCGCCCCACGATCCAGCAGGCGATCGGCGCGGCGATCCGCTCAGAGGAGTGCGCCGCCACGCCGGCCAGGGCGAGCACGGCCGCGCGGTCCTCCGCCGACGGCGGCGCCACCCCGAGCCGCGCGCAGTACGCGTCGATCCACTCGTCCCCCGTCAATACTTGCCCGAGAGGTAGTCCCACGCCCGCCGCAACCGGTCACCGGCGGTGTCCGGCACGGTGTCGGCCGGTTCGGCGCCCATCGTCGCGGCGTTCTCCGACGGCTCGCTGAGGTCGCCGGCCCGCACCCGCAGCTCGGCGCGCCGCTCGTAGAGGTCGCCGACCTGCTCGGCGTCGGCGAAGCGGTGGCCCCCGCCCTCGAGCGCCACGAGCAGCCCGTCGAAGATGTCGGCGTCGACGTCGGCGAGGACGTGCTCGACCGTCCCCACCCGCGTCCCGTCGACGGCGAAGACGGGCGTGCCCTCCTCGAGCGCGAGGTATGCGACCGGCCGGCCGGGGTCCATGCGCTAATAGGCTACGGATTCGAGGTAGAGCCCGTGCGCCGGGGCGGTCCGCCCCGCGCGGCGGCGCGGCGCCCCGTCGAGCAGCGCGACGAAGTCCTCCACGGTCCGGCGCCCGCCGGCCACCTCGAGCATCGTCCCCATCAGCACGCGGATCATGCTGCGCAGGAACGAGTCGGCCTCGACGACGAAGTCGTCGCCCTCCCAGCGCGCCGCGTGCAGGGAGCGCTCGAAGTGGCGGTGCCGGGTCTCCGACGGGGTGAACGCGCGGAAGTCGTGGGTCCCGACCAGCGCGGCCGCGCAGGCGTCGAGCGCCTCGCGGTCAAGCGGCCACGGCCACCACAGGGCCCGGCCGAGCTCGAACGGCGAGCGGGTCGCCCGCGTCCACAGCCGGTAGCGGTAGGTCCGGGAGACCGCGTCGTAGCGGGCGCTGAAGCCCGGCGGCGCCTCCTCGGCCGCCACGAGCGCGATCTGCCGCGGCAGCAGCCCGTTGACCGAGCGCACGGACGGAGGCGGGCCCTCGTAGGAGGCCACCTGGCCGAGGGCGTGAACGCCGCGGTCCGTCCGCCCCGCCACCACCAGCCGCACGTCCTGGCGCAGGACGGTGCCCAGCGCGGCACGCAACTCGCCGGCGACCGTCCGCCGGGCGGGCTGCTCGGCCCACCCCCAGAAGGGCGAGCCGTCGTACTCGAGGACTAACTTCGAGACGGTCAACCCCGTTTCGCCCGGCCGGATCTAGCTGCGCATCTGGCGCTCGTCCTCTGGGCGACGTTACCTAGACCAGCTCGAGGTACACCATCTCCGTCGCGTCGGACCGGCGCGGCCCGAGCTTGAGGATCCTGGTGTAGCCGCCGGGCCGCTCCGTGTAGCGGGGCGCAACCTCGTCGAACAGCTTGTAGATGACGCCCTTGTCGGGGTGCTGCAGCGTCGACGTGGCGAGCCGGCGGGCGTGCAGGTCACCGCGCTTGGCCAGCGTGATGAGCTTCTCGATCTCCGGCTTGACCGCCTTGGCCTTCGCCTCGGTCGTCTTGATCCGCTCGTGGTCGATGACCTCGATGCAGAGGTTCGCGAGCAGCGCCTTGCGGTGCGCGGAGTCCCGCGAGAGCTTGTGACGGGTCTTCTGGTGGCGCATCCCTAGTCCCCCCGGAGACCCAGCCCACGCTGCTCGAGCGTCTCGATGACCTCGTCGATCGACTTCTTGCCGAAGTTCGGGATCGCGTTGAGCTCGCCCTCGGACTTCGACACGAGGTCGCCGACGGTCTGGATCCCCGCCCGCTTGAGGCAGTTGTAGGAGCGCACCCCGAGCTCGAGCTCCTCGATGAGGATGTCGTCCATCGGGCCGCCGCCCGGACGCACCGCGGCGCCGGCCAGGGCCGACGCGCCGGCTCCGGCCGGGGCGCCGCCGTTCTCGAGGGCCATGCCCGCCGGACCGGCGCGGAGCTCCTCGATGCGGTCGGCGTCGGTGAAGATGGAGAGCGACGAGATCAGGATCTCAGCGGCCTCGCGCAGCGCGGCCTGGGGGTCGATCGACCCGTCCGTCTCGATGTCGAGCGTGAGCTTGTCGTAGTCGGTGCGCTGGCCGACGCGCGCGCCCTCGACGGCGTAGGCGACGCGGCGCACGGGCGAGAAGATCGAGTCGATCGGGATGACGCCGATCGGCTGGTCGGGGGACTTGTTGTCCTCCGCCGGCGTGTAGCCACGACCGCGGCCGATCGTCAGGTAGAGCTCGAGCTTGGTCTTCTTCTCGAGGGTGGCGATGTGCGCGTCGGGGTTGAGGATCTCGACGCCCGACGGCAGGTCGATGTCCTTCGCGGTGATCTCCCCCGGGCCCGTGACCACCAGCGGGGCCTCGACCTCGGTGGCGTCGGAGTGCATCCGGCACACGATGCCCTTGAGGTTGAGCACCACGTCGGTGACGTCCTCGGTGACGCCCCGGATCGTCGAGAACTCGTGCGCGACCCCCTCGATCCGCACCGACGTCACCGCCGCCCCCGAGAGCGAGGCGAGGAGCACGCGGCGCAGCGAGTTCCCGAACGTGTAGCCGAAGCCGCGGTCGAGGGGCTCCACCGTGAACGATCCACGGTTGTCCTCGACCGATTCGGCGGTGATCCGGGGGATCTGGAAGTCAAGCATCAGGGGTCCTAACGTCGCACTGAAAGAAGGAGGGGGAGTGAGGCGCCCCGGGGGAGGGCGCCGTGGCTACTTGGAGTAGAGCTCGACGATGAGCTGCTCCTGCACCGGGGCGGCGATCTCCCGCCGCTCGGGCTGGCGGAGCACCTTCGCGGTGAGCGAGTCGTGGTCGGCCTGCAGCCACGGCGGCACCTGGGCGGTGAGCTCGGTGGCGTCGCGGATGACCGACTCCGCGCCCGTGCTCGCCTTGATGGCGATCACGTCGTTGGCGCGGACCTGGTAGCTCGGGATGTTGACCCGGCGACCGTTGACGGTCCAGTGACCGTGCAGGATGAGCTGGCGGGCCTGGCGGCGCGAGGCGGCGAAGCCGAGGCGCACGAGCACGTTGTCGAAGCGCGACTCGAGGATCCGGAGCAGGTTCTCGCCCGTGATGCCGGGCTGGCGCGACGCCTTGGCGTAGTAGGTGCGGAACTGCGCCTCGAGCACGCCGTAGTAGCGGCGGGCCTTCTGCTTCTCGCGCAGCTGGACCCGGTACTCGGACTGCTTCTGCCGGCCGCGGCCGTGCTCGCCCGGCGGGTAGGAGCGGCGCTCGACGCCGCACTTGTCGGTGAGGCAGCGCTCGCCCTTGAGGAAGAGCTTCTGCCCTTCCCGGCGGCACTGCTTGCACTGGGGGGAGGTGTCGCGTGCCATGCGGATCAGACCCTTCGCCGCTTGCGGGGGCGGCAGCCGTTGTGTGCCTGCGGAGTGACGTCCTTGACGCCGGTGACCTCGAGCCCGGCGGCCTGCAGCGAGCGGATCGCCGTCTCCCGGCCGGAGCCGGGGCCCTTGACGAAGACCTCGACCTTCTGCATGCCCTGCTCGATGCCCTTGCGCGCCGCCGCGTCGGCCGTGACCTGCGCGGCGAACGGGGTGGACTTGCGCGAGCCCTTGAAGCCGGCGCCGCCGGCGGACTCCCACGCGATGACGTTGCCCTCGCGGTCCGTGAGGGCAACGATCGTGTTGTTGAAGGAGGTCTTGATGTGAGCCTGGCCGATCGGGATGTTCTTGCGGACGCGGCGGCGGCCCCGCTGGGGGCGCTTCGGAGCGGGCATCTACCGCTCGCTCCGCTCGCGCGACCACTGAGACTGCAAGTGCACGTTCGCTTCGCTCACTTCTTGCCTGCCTTCTTCTTGCCGGCGACGGACATGCGCTTGGGCCCC
>CALMNS010000655.1:0-7339 GCA_937871635.1 uncultured Solirubrobacter sp. | reverse complement strand
AAGCAGTCCTACTAGGCGGCCGCGCGGTCCCGGGACTCGTGCCAGGGATTGAGGATCCGCGGCCCGTCGGCGGTGATCGCGACGGTGAACTCGAAGTGGGCGGCCACCGAGCCGTCGGTCGAGTAGATCGCCCAGCCGTCGTCCCCCATGCGGACCGTGTGGCGGCCGGCGCAGGTCATCGGCTCGATGGCGAAGACCATGCCCTCCTCGAGCACGACGCCCTTGCCGGCAGGGCCGTAGTTCGGGATCTGCGGGTCCTCGTGCATCGAGCGACCGACCCCGTGGCCGACCAGCGAGCGCACGACGGAGAACCCGTTCCCCTCGACGTGCGCCTGCACGGCGTGGGAGATGTCGCCCAGCCGGTTGCCGGGCACGGCCTGCTCGACGGCCCGGAACAGCGACGCCTCGGTGACCTCGAGCAGCTTCTCGGCCACGGGCGGGATCTCGCCCACCGCGAAGGTCCGGGCGCCGTCGGCGACCCAGCCGTCGTAGACGACGCCGACGTCGACGGACAGGACGTCGCCGTCCGCGAGGCGGTACGGACCCGGGATCCCGTGGACGACCATGTGGTTCGGCGAGGTGCAGATCGAGCCGGCGAAGCCGTGGTAGCCCTTGAACGGCGAAGTCGCGCCCTGAGCGCGCAGGAACCGCTCGGCCGCCTCGTCGAGCTCCTTGGTGGTCACGCCGGGCCGGATCTTGCGGGCCAGGAGGTCCATCAGCCGGACGTGGATCTCGCCGGCCGCCGCCATCTTGTCGAGCTCGGCGGGCGACTTCTTGACGATCACAGCGTCTCTTCGAGGCGCAGCGTCGAGAGGGTCGCGCGGATGTGCTCGGCGACCTCCGCCGGCGAGCGCGATCCGTCGAAGCGGTGCAGCAGTCCGCGCCCCTCGTAGTAGTCGATGAGCGGGACGGTCTGCTCGTGGTAGGTCCGCAGGCGCTGGCGCACGGTCTCGGGCTTGTCGTCGTCGCGCTGGACGAGCGGCTTGCCCTCCTCGTCGTCGACGCCCTCGGTGACCGGCGGATCAGAGGCGATGTGGTAGACGCGCCCGTTGGCGGCCACCCGGCGGCCGGAGATCCGCTTGATCACGCACTCGTCGTCAGCGTCGATGAGGAGCACGGCGGTGAGCCGGCGCCCGCGCCCGGCGATCGCCTCGTCGAGCGCGTCGGCCTGGGGGACGGTGCGCGGGAAGCCGTCGAGCAGGAAGCCGTCGTCCCCCTGGGCGTCGATCTCCTCGAGGATCATGGCGATGATCAGCTCGTCGGGGACGAGATCGCCCGCGTCCATGTAGGCCCGGGCCTTGACGCCGATCGCCGTCCCGTCCTTGACGTGCTTGCGCAGCATGTCGCCCGTGGCCAGGTACGGGAGCGAGAAGTCCGCGCGGAGCCGCTCGGCCTGGGTGCCCTTGCCGGCGCCGGGCGGGCCGAGCAGGACGAGGTTGAGCTCGGCGCTCACTTGAGGAACCCCTCGTAGTTGCGCATCATCAGCTGGGCCTCGAGCTGCTTCATGGTGTCGAGCGCCACGCCGACCACGATGAGGATCGACGTGCCGCCGAAGAAGAAGTTGGCCGACGTCTGGTTGATGAGGATGGTCGGCAGCGCGGCCACCGCGGCGAGGTAGAGCGCGCCCGGGAAGGTCAGCCGGGCGAGGATCCGGTCCAGGAATTCGGCCGTCGGGCGCCCTGGCCGGACCCCGGGGATGAAGCCGCCGTACTTCTTGAGGTTGTCGGCCTGGTCGACCGGGTTGAAGGTCACCGCGGTGTAGAAGTACGTGAAGAGGATGATGAAGATCGTCTCGCCCACGATGTAGCCCCAGCCGTTGGGCGAGAAGAAGTTCGCGAGGCCCTGGCCGCCCGGGACGAGCTCACCGACCGTGGGCGGGAAGGCCATGATCGAGGCGGCGAAGATGACGGGGATGACGCCCGCCATGTTCACCCGCAGCGGCAGGTAGGTCTGCCCGCCCGAGCTCATCCGCCGGCCGATCACGCGCTTGGCGTACTGGACCGGGATGCGCCGCTGCCCCTCCTGCACGAAGACGATCGCCGCGATCACCGCCAGGGCGACGAAGGGCATCATCACCCGGAAGATCTGGTCGGAGTTCGTCGCCCACGCCTGGACGCCCTGCGGCAGCCCGGAGACGATGGAGGCGAAGATCATCAGCGAGATGCCGTTGCCGATGCCGCGCTGGGTGATCAGCTCGCCCATCCACATCAGCAGCACGCAGCCCGCCGTGAGGCAGATGACGATGAGGATCACCGTCCCGGCGGTGAAGTTCTCGATCACCGGGGCCCCCGCGGAGTTGCCCTGAGAGCGGAACAGGAAGACGTAGCCGACGGACTGGGCGGCGGCGAGCGCGACGGTCAGGTAGCGCGTGTACTGCGTGATCTTGGCCGTCCCGACCTCGCCCTCCTTCTGCAGCTTCTCGAGCGACGGGGAGACGACCGTCAGCAGCTGCAGGATGATCGAGGCGGTGATGTACGGCATGATCCCGAGCGCGAAGATCGCGATCCGCGACAGCCCGCCGCCCGTGAAGGTGTCGAGCAGCCCGAGGATGTTCGAGCCCGCGTAGTTCTCCTCGATCTGCTCGATCGCCTCGGTGTTGACGCCCGGGACCGGGACGAAGGAGCCGAGCCGGTAGAGCGCCAGCACCAGGGCGGTGAAGGCGAGCTTCTTCCGGATGTCGGCGACGCGGAAGGCGTTGAAGATGGTCGAGAGCACCGCGGCGCCTCGGGGCTACTTCGCCAGCAGCTGGGCGGTGCCGCCGGCGGCCTCGATGGCCGCCTGCGCGGACTTGGAGAAGCCGTGGGCGTGGATCGTCAGCGGCTTCGAGAGCTCACCGCGGCCGAGGATCTTCACGGGGACGTCGCGGCGGGTGGCCAGGCCGGCGGCCTTGAGCGCGGCGGGATCGACCGACGCGCCCGACTCGAAGCGGGCCTCGAGGTCGTCGAGGTTCACGCCCTGGGTGTGGGTGCGGAACGGCTCGAACGGCATCGACATCTTCTTGTTGGGCCCGCGGAGCTTGCGCATCCGCATGTGGATCGGGTTCTGGCCGCCCTCGAAGCGCGCACGGTCCTTGGCCCCCGCGCGGGAGCCGGCGCCCTTGTGGCCGCGCCCGGAGGTCTTGCCGTGGCCCGAGCCGTGCCCGCGGCCGACGCGCTTGCGCGCCTTGCGCGCGCCCTTGGCGGGCTGCAGGTTGTGGAGGCCGATCTCCTCGGGCTCAGGCATCGGACTTCTCCTCCACGACGACGAGGTGGCGCACGGCGTGGACCATGCCGAGCAGCTGCGGGGACTCGGGGCGCTCGACCACGGAGCCGATCCGGCGCAGGCCGAGCGAGCGCAGCGTGTCGCGCTGGGGGCCGTTCGTCCCGTTGGCGGACTTGACCTGCTTGATGACCAGGGTGCTCACGCGGGCACGGGCTCCTCGGCGGGCGCCTCGAGGTCCGGCTCGGACGCGACCGGGGCCTCGCCGTCGGCCGCGACCGGCGCGCCGGCGCTGAGCCCGAGCACGCTATTGACCGAGAGGCCGCGCAGCGTGGCGATCTCCTCGGGCTTGCGCAGGTCCTGCAGGCCGGCGATCGTCGCCTTGACCAGGTTGATCGGGTTCTGCGAGCCCAGCGACTTGGAGAGGATGTCGTGGATCCCGGCGAGCTCGAGCACCGCGCGGACGCCGCCGCCGGCGATCACGCCGGTACCGGGCGAGGCCGGCTTGAGGAAGACGCGGCCGGAGCCGAAGACCCCCGTGGTCTGGTGGGTGATCGTCGAGCCGTGGCGCGGCACGCGGAAGAGGTTCTTCTTCGCGGCCTCGACGCCCTTCTGGATGGCCAGCGGGACCTCGTTGGCCTTGCCGTAGCCCGCGCCCACCACGCCGCTCTCGTCGCCCACGACGACCAGGGCCGTGAACGAGAAGCGCCGGCCGCCCTTGACGACCTTCGCGACGCGGTTGATCTCCACGACGCGCTCTTGCAGGTCGAGTCCGGTGGGGGGAACGGAACGGTCAGGGGCAGACATTGGAGGCTTTCAGACTAGTGGGTCGGCGGTTGGGGCGGGAGGCGGGATCAGAACCGGAGGCCGCCCTCGCGGGCGCCCTCCGCAAGCGCCTTGACGCGCCCGTGGTACTGGTAGCCGCCGCGGTCGAAGACCGCCGACTCGACGCCGGCCGCCTTCGCGCGCTCGGCGATCAGCGCGCCGGCACGGGTGGCCTGCTCCATCGGGCTGAGCCCCTTGAGCTCGTCCTCGGTCCAGTTCACGGCGGCCAGCGTGCGGCCCGCGTCGTCGTCGATGAGCTGGGCGAAGATGCCGCGGTTGGAGCGGAACACCGCGATGCGCGGACGGGCGGCGGTGCCCCGCACCTTGGCGCGGACGCGGCGACGACGCCGGAGGCGCTGGGCGGGGCGGGTGGTAAGGCTCACGCGAGGACCGTGCTTCCAGGATCGATGTGGTGTGCGGAGGACCCGCAGGGTCTCATGCGCGCTTGCCGACCTTCCGGGCGACGTACTCGCCCTCGTAGCGGATCCCCTTGCCCTTGTAGGGCTCGGGCGGGCGCTGCTTGCGGATGACGGCGGCGAGCTCTCCGACCTGCTGCTTGGAGTTGCCCTTGACGATCACGCGCGTCGGGACGGGCACCTCGAACTCGATGCCCTGCGGCGCCTTGATGGAGACGGGGTGGGAGTAGCCCAGCGCAAGCTCGAGGTCGGACCCCTTGAGCGCGGCGCGGTAGCCGACGCCCTGGATCTCGAGCGTCTTGGTGAACCCGGTGGTCACGCCCTCGACCATGTTGGCCACCAGCGAGCGGGTGAGCCCGTGCAGGGCGCGGTGCTCGCCGCGGTTGGTCGGGCGGGTGACGATGAGCTCCTCGCCCTCCTGGACGACGTCGATGTCGTGCGACTTGCGCTCGGCGAGGTCACCGCGCGGGCCCGCGACGCGGACCATCTCGCGCTCGATCGTCACGTTGACGCCGGTCGGGACGGGGATGGGCTTGCGGCCGATGCGACTCATGGCTAATGGACCTGCGCGAGGACCTCGCCGCCGACGCCCGCCTTGCGCGCGTCGTGGCCGGTCATGACGCCCTGGGACGTGGAAATGATGGCGGTCCCCATACCGCCGAGGACCTTCGGGATCGACTTCGCGTCGACGTAGGTCCGCTGGCCCGGGCGCGAGACGCGCTTGAGGCCGGAGATCACCGAGACGCGCGCGTCCGTGTACTTCAGGCGCACGACGAGCTTCTCGCCCGCGTCGCCGCGGACGCCGGAGGGCGGCTGGACCTCGTAGCCCTCGATGTAGCCCTGCTCGCGCAGGACGCGGGCCATCTCCGTCTTGAGCTTGGAGTGCGGCATCACGACGCTCTCGTGGGCGGCCTGGATGCCGTTGCGGATCCTCGTGAGGAAATCGGCTATGGGATCAGTCATCGACATGGGAGCGAGTACCTTCCACGCGAGCTTGCGAGTGTTGTGGACATCTAGCTCACCAGCTCGACTTCGTCATGCCGGGGATGTAGCCGTTGTGGGCGAGCGTGCGCAGGCAGATGCGGCAGATGCCGAACTTGCGGAACACGGCACGCGGGCGGCCGCAGTTGCGACACCGCGTGTAGCCGCGGGTCTTGTACTTGGGCTCGCGCTGCTGGCGAACTCTCTGTGAGGTCTTGGCCATGGGTGGGGTCTCTCAGGTTAGAAGCCGCTAGGCGGGGACGACGTCGCCCTCGACGATGGACTCGAAGTCCTTCGGCCGGGTGTCGCGGGCGAACGGCATGCCGAGCGCCTCCAGGAGCGCGAACGCCTCGGAGTCCGTCTTGGCGGTGGTGGTGATGGTCACGTCGAGGCCGCGGACCTGGTCCACGGCGTCGTAGTCGATCTCGGGGAAGATGATCTGCTCGCGGACGCCCATGGAGTAGTTGCCGCGGCCGTCGAAGGAGCGCGGGTTCAGGCCGCGGAAGTCGCGGATCCGCGGGATGGCCACGGAGACCAGGCGGTCGAGGAACTCGTAGGCCCGCTCGCCGCGCAGGGTGACCACCAGGCCGACGGGCATCCCCTCGCGCAGCTTGAAGGCGGCCACCGACTTCTTCGCCCGGCGGACGTTCGGCTTCTGGCCGGCGATCGTCGCGAGCTGCTCGGTGGCGGCGTCGAGCATCTTGGAGTCCTGCTTGGCCTCGCCCACGCCCATGTTGAGCGTGATCTTGGTCAGCTGGGGCGTCTGCATCGTCGACGAGTAGCCGAAGCGCTCGAAGAGCTTCGGGGCGATGTCCGAGCGGTAGCGGTCCTTGAGGCGAGCCATGACGATTCCTAGTCCAGTTCGGTTCCGGAGCGTTTCGCCACACGCATGCGGCGGCCCTGATCCGTGCGGCGCAGGCCGACGCGCGTCGGCTTGTTGTCCTTGGGGTCGAGGAGCGCCACGTTGGAGACGTGGATCGGCCCCTCCTTCTCGATGACGCCGACCGGGGCGTTCGGCCGGCCGGGCGTCGCGCGCTGGTGGCGCTTGACGACGTTGAGCCCCTCGACGTAGACCTTCTCGCTCTCGCGGTCGACGCGGAGGATCCGGCCCGTCTTG
The DNA here is from genome assembly GCA_937871635.1 of uncultured Solirubrobacter sp. GTDB lineage: Bacteria > Actinomycetota > Thermoleophilia > Solirubrobacterales > Solirubrobacteraceae > JACCYI01. The sequence goes on along the minus strand of CALMNS010000655.1, from coordinate 802 downwards.
CCCTTGTCCTTGCCGGAGATCACCACGACGGTGTCGTCCGTGCGCAGCCTGAGCTTTCTAGACTTCGTCATTCAGAGCACCTCCGGGGCGAGCGAGACGATCCGCATGAAGTTACGGTCGCGCAGCTCGCGCGCCACGGGCCCGAAGATGCGGGTCCCGCGCGGGTTGTTGTCGGCGCCGATGATCACGGCGGCGTTCTCGTCGAAGGAGATGTACGTGCCGTCCTCGCGCCCGAACTCCTTCTTCGTGCGGACGACGACCGCCGTGACGACCTCGCCCTTCTTGACCGTGCCGTTCGGGATGGCCTGCTTGACCGTCGCGGTGATCGTGTCCCCCACGCCGGCGTAGCGGCGGCGCGAGCCGCCCTTGACGCGGATGCAGAGGATCTCGCGGGCGCCTGTGTTGTCGGCGACCTTGAGCCGGGTCTCGTTCTGAATCATGGGCGGGGGCTACCTGGCCTTCTCGGTCACTTCGACGAGGCGCCAGCGCTTGGTGGCCGACATGGGCCGCGACTCGATCACGCGGACCGTGTCACCCGTGCCCGCGTCGTTGCGCTCGTCGTGGACGTGCAGCTTGGAGGAGGTCCGGATCGTCTTGCCGTAGCGCCGGTGGCGGCGGGCGACGTCGATGCGCACCACGATCGTCTTGTCGGCCTTGTCGGAGACCACGACGCCCTGGCGGACCTTCGGGCGGCCTTGCCCCTCCGGCTCGGCGACGGCGATCTCGAGGGCCGGCGCGGCGGCCCGCTCGGCGTCGCGCTTGGCCTTCGCCCGCTGGCGGTAGTTGCGCCGCAGCTTGGCGG
>CALMNS010000654.1 GCA_937871635.1 uncultured Solirubrobacter sp. | reverse complement strand
CGCGATGGTCGCGCCCGGCGGCGTGCCGAGGTGGAAGGCAAGCGTCAGCCCGAACGCGGCGCACGTCGTGCCCAGCCCCGCGGCGACCGTGCTCATCGCCCCGACCGTTCGCGTCCACAGCCGTGCCGTCGCGGCGGGGACGACGACCATGGCCACGCTCATGAGCAGGCCGACCGTCTGCAGCGAGACCACGACCATCACCGCCAGCAGCAGCAGGAGCCCGGTCCGCAGCGCTCCGACGCGCACGCCGACGAGCGCGGCGTGCACGGGGTCGAAGGTCGCTGACCGCAGGTCGGGAAAGAGGCACGCGAGGCCGGCGAGCGCCGTCAGCCCGAGGACGAGGTCGAGCCGGAGGTCGGCGCCGCTGACCGTGGTGATCGAGCCGAGCAGCACGTGCCCGAGGTCCACCGCGACCGACCCGGAGCCCGAGATGGTCAGCAGGCCGATGGCGAAGAGCGTCACCTCGACGATCCCGATGACGGCGTCCTCCGCCAGCCGCGGATGGGCGGCCAGCGCGGCCATCAGCCCCGCCATGACCAGGCCGGCGCCGAGCGCGCCCACGGTCAGGCTGGCTCCGGCCAGGTACGCAGCGGCGATGCCGGCGAGCGTCGCGTGGCTCATGGCGTCGGTCAGGTACGCCAGCCGGCGCAGGACGATCCAGCAGCCGACGAGCGGAGCGACGAGCCCGACGATCAGCGCGGCGACCAGCGCCCGCTGCATGAAGGCGTAGCCGTAGGGCTCGGTGAGCCACGCCAGCGCGTCGCTCATCGCACCCAGGTCGCCTCGACGACTGCCGCGCGCAGCACCTCCGGCGGCGGCCCGTCCGCGACGACGCGGCCGCTCAAGGCGACGCAGCGGCCGAAGCGCGCGCGCACCAAGGCCAGGTCGTGGGTGGAGACGAGCAGGGCCACGCCGTCGGCGGCCAGGGTCTCCAACAGGTCGACCAGCGCGGCGCTCGTCGGCTCGTCGACGCCGGTCAGGGGCTCGTCGAGGAGCAGCACGTCGGCCTCCTGGGCGAGCGCCCGGGCGAGCAGCACCCGCTGGAGCTGGCCGCCGGAGAGCGCCCCGATGGAACGCCGCTCGAGACCGTCGGCACCGACCCGGGAGAGCGCGCGACTCACGGCCTGGCGATCCCGGACCGCCGCCCGTCGCCGAACCGCGGGAGGCCGTCGCCAGGTCGGCCGGAACGGACGGCGGGCGCAGGCCACCACCTGCTCGACGGTGATCGGGAACCCGAGGTCGAGATCGAGGCGCTGCGGGACGTACGCGGCCGCGAGCCGATGGCCGCGACGGTCGCAGCTCCGCCCGTGGATGACGACCTCGCCGCGGTGCGGCACGAGCCCGAGGACGGCGCGCAGCAGCGAGGTCTTGCCTGCCCCGTTCGGGCCGACGAGCGCCACGAGCTCGCCCGGCTCGACCTCGAGCGAGACCGGGGCGAGCGCCTCGACCTCGCCGTAGCGGACGGCGACGTCGCGCAGCGCCAGCGCCGGCTCGTCTAGCGCCCCGTGCACCCGAGTCCCCTGCGCAGCGCCGCGAGGTTCTCGCGCTGGATCGTGAAGTAGCTCTCGCCCGTGTCGAGCTGCTCGCGGGTGAGCCCCTCGACGGGATCGAGGGCGTCCGTCCGCGCGCCGATCTCGCGGGCCACCGTCTCAGAGAGCCGCTTCGGGACCAGCGTCTCGAAGAAGACGGTCCGCACGCCGTCCGCCTTCGCGCGGCGCGCCGTGGCGGCGAGCGAGCGCGGGTCGGGCTCCTCGTCGGGGGAGATGCCGGCGATCGGCGCCTGGACGAGGCGGTAGCGATCGGCCAGGTAGCCGAACGCCGCGTGGCTCGTCACGAGCGTGCGGGTCGAGCACCCGGCCAGGCCGCGGGCGAACTCCCGGTCCAGCGCGCGGACCTGCTCGGCGTAGGCCACGGCGTTGCGCCCGAAGGCGGCGGCCCCACCCGGGTCCGCCGCGGTCAGCGCCCGCCGGACGCCCTCGACCAACTCGAGGAGGTTGCGCGGATCCACCCACACGTGCGGATCGCGGCCGCCCGCCAGCCGCTCGCCGTCGACCTCGCCGCGCACGCCGGGGA
>CALMNS010000653.1 GCA_937871635.1 uncultured Solirubrobacter sp. | reverse complement strand
GTGGGAGACCGAGCGGGGGGCGCTCGAGGCGCGCCGCCTCTACCGCCGGCTGGGCCGCGTCATCGATGTCTCCCCCAAGACGATCCACGAGCGGGTGGTCAAGTCGATCGCCCTGACGCCGTACGCGGACGTGACCGTGCGCACCGGGGTGCCGCGGGCGGCCTACAACTACCTGCTCGAGCGCCAGGCCGACTTCCCGGGCGTGCGCCCCACCCGGACCTACCTGCGCGACTACCCCTTCAAGCAGAACGGCGCCCACCTGTTCGGCACCCTGGCCGAGATCTCCCCCGAGCAGCTCGAGGAGAAGCGCTACCGCGACGTCGCGGAGGGGACCCGGATCGGCTCGGGCGGCCTCGAGGAGCGCTACGACCGCTGGCTGCGCGGCACGGACGGCTTCACGCGGGTCTCGATCGACGCCCAGGGGCGGCCCCGCGACGAGATCGCCGCCACCCGGCGCGAGCCGCGCCAGGGCAACCAGCTCAAGCTCTCGCTCGACATCGGCCTCGAGAAGGCGGCCGACAAGGCGATGCAGCGGGCGATCGGCGGCACGGGCGTCTCGACCGCCGGGGGCTACGTGGCGCTCAACCCCGAGACGGGGGAGGTCTACGCGATGGGCTCCTATCCGAGCTTCGACGCGAACCTGTTCGCCAAGCCGCTCTCCGACGCCACCTTCGACCGCCTCAACTCCGAGGCCAACGGCGCGCCGCTGTTCAACCGCGCGCTCTCGGCCGGCTATCCCACGGGCTCGACCTTCAAGCCGATCACCGCGGTGGCCGCCCTGGAGTCCGGCGCGACCACCCCGGGGGCGAGCTACTTCGACTCGGGCAAGTTCTGCCTCGGCCGGCAGTGCCGGCAGAACGCCCGCGGCGCCCAGTACGGCTCCGTGGCCATGTCCGAGGCCATGAAGGTGTCCGTCGACACCTACTTCTACAACCTCGGGCTGCGGATGAACGACGTCAAGGGGCGGCCGCTGCAGACCTGGGCGCGGCGCCTGGGCCTGGGCCGCCGCACGGGGATCGACCTCCCCGAGGAGCCGCCGGGGCTCGTGCCCGACGCGTCGTGGCGCAACCGGAACTTCCGCGCCTACGAGCGCTGCCGCGAGCGCCGGGGGCTCAACTACGGGACCTTCGCCGCGCTGCTCGCCTGCGGCGGGATCGACCGGCCCTGGAGCGCGGGCGACAACGTCTCGCTCGCGGTGGGCCAGGGCGACCTGCAGGCGACCCCGCTGCAGATGGCCGTTGCCTACTCGGCGCTCGCTAACGGCGGGCGGATCGTGCGGCCCCAGCTCGGTCGCGAGGTGCAGGACGGGCAGGGCGTGGCCGTCCAGGACCTCCAGCGCCCGGCGCGCCGCCGGGTCGAGATCGACGAGGAGAACCGCGCGGTCATCCTCGACGGGCTGCGCCGCGCGGCGAGCGAGGACGGCGGCACCTCGACCTCGGTGTTCAAGGGGTTCGGCGGCGCGGTCTACGGCAAGACCGGTACGGTCGAGCGCCAAGGGCAGCAGGACCAGTCCTGGTACGCCGCCTACGTCAACCAGCAGAATCGACCCATCGTCGTCGTCACCACCATCGAGAAGGGCGGCTTCGGCTCGGAGTCCGCCGCGCCCGCCGCCTGCCGCATCCTGGCCAAGTGGTACGACCGGCGCGCCCCGTGCACGCCGGGAGCGGTCGAGTGACCGCGTGAGCCTCGGGCGCACGATCCAGTCCCCGGCCGAGCCGGTCTCCGGCGAGCCGGGCGGTGGCCGGCGTCCGCTCACCGGTGGCGGCGGCTTCCGGCTGCGGCTCGACCCGCTGCTGCTGCTCGCCGTCCTCGGGCTGTCGGCCTGCTCGCTGCTGACGATCCGGTCGGCCACGGTCGACGACATCCCGGGCGATCCGACCTACTACGTCGTGCGCCAGGGCGTCTACGTCGTCGTGGGCCTGCTCCTCATGCTCATGGTCTCCCGCTTCGACTACTCCCGGCTGCGCGAGCTCAAGTTCCCGATCTACGGCCTTCTGATCGGCTCGCTGGCCGTCACGCTGCTGCTGGCCAGCGCCACGCGCGGCTCGCGGGCGTGGATCGACCTGCCCTTCTTCCGCCTCCAGCCCTCCGAGCCGGGCAAGGTCCTGCTCGTGCTGGCCCTGTCGGCGTTCGTGGTCGACCGCCTGCGACGGCTCGACCGCGAGACGACCGCGCGCATGCTCCTGCTCGGCCTCGTGCCGATCATGCTGATCATGGCCGAGCCGGACCTGGGCACCTCGCTCGTCTACATCGCCGGCACCCTGGCCCTGCTCTTCGTCGCGGGCGCCCCGTGGCGGCACTTCGCCGCCCTCGGCCTCCTCGCCGCGGCCGCCGTGGCCATCACCCTGGTCGCCCTCCCGGCGGCCGGCGTGCAGGTGCTCGAGCCCTACCAGACCGACCGCCTGACGTCCTTCCTCGACCCGGGCTCCGGCACGCCGGGCGAGGAGGGCTACCAGCAGGAGCAGTCGAAGATCGCCATCGGCTCCGGCGAGAAGACCGGCCGGGGCGTCGAGAACGCCACCCAGACCTCCCTGAACTTCCTTCCCGAGCACCACACGGACTTCATCTTCGCCGTGGTGGGCGAGACCTACGGGTTCGCCGGCGCCGCGTTGGTGCTCTCGCTCTACGCTCTGCTGATCTGGCGGGGCCTCCACATCCTGACCGTCGCGAAGAACCTCTATGGCGCGCTGATCGCCGGGGGCATCACCGCGATGCTCCTCTTCCAGCTCTTCGTGAACATCGGGATGAACGTCGGGATCATGCCCATCACGGGCGTCCCGGCTCCCCTGTTGAGCTACGGCGGTTCGTCGATGCTCGCCACGTTCCTGGCCATGGGCCTGCTGCAGTCGATCTCCGCGCAGGGGCGCGAGACGGCCGCCGCGAAGGGCCGGGCCCCACTCTTCCAATGAGGATCCATCTTGCGAAAGTCAGTGCTGGTCACGGTCGACCGTGGGGAGACCCGCGTCGCCATGCTCGAGGCGGAAGGCACGCCCGGCGCGGCGTCCAAGCGCCGCCCGAGTAAGCAGTCGCTCGCCGAGCTGCGCACCGCCGAGGTCTACTTCGAGCGGCGCGGCGGGCGCTCCATCGTCGGCAACATCTACAAGGGCAAGGTCGACAACGTCCTGCCCGGACTCGAGGCCGCCTTCGTCGACTTCGGCCTGGAGAAGAACGGCTTCCTCCACGTCGACGAGATCGTGCTGCCGGGCGTCGAGCAGGTCAAGCGCGGCCGCGGGGGCCGCGGCGGCGACAAGGACCGCAAGTCGATCACCGATCTGCTCAAGCCGGGCCAGGAGATCGTCTGCCAGGTCGTCAAGGACCCGCTCAAGACCAAGGGCGCGCGGCTCTCGATGGAGATCACCATCGCCGGGCGCTACATGGTCTACGCGCCGACGGGCGAGGGCGTCGGCGTGTCGCGCCGCCTGGAGGACGCCGAGCGCGAGCGCCTGCGCAAGGAGGTCAAGGGCCTCGACCTGCACGGCGGGGGCGCGATCGTCCGCACCGCCGCCCACGGCGCCAAGCGCGACGACTTCGAGCGCGAGCTGCTCTACCTCAACAAGCTCAACGAGGTCCTCGAGAAGCGGGTCGCCGAGGCGACCGCCCCTGCCCTCGTCTTCCAGGAGGCCGACCTCTCCATCCGCGTGGTCCGCGACATCTTCTCGGCCCACTTCGAGCGCGCGGTGGTCGACGACCCCAAGCAGTACCAGCGGCTCGTCTCCTTCTTCACCCGGACCGCCCCCGAGCTCGTCGACCGCGTCGAGCTGTGGGAGGACCCCTCGCACGGGCTCTTCGAGGCCTACGGCGTCGACGACGTCATCGAGGGGATGCTCTCGCGGCGGGTCGACCTGCCGTCGGGCGGCTACCTGATGATCGACTACGCCGAGGCGCTGACCGTCATCGACGTGAACTCCGGCTCCTTCATCGGGAGGGGCAAGCAGGCCCGGCTCGAGGACACGATCACCAAGACGAACCTCGAGGCCGCCGAGGAGGTCGTCAACCAGCTGCGGCTGCGCGACATCGGCGGGATCATCGTCATCGACTTCATCGACATGGCCCGCGCCCGGAACCGCGACGCGGTCCTCAAGGTCCTGCGCAAGGCGCTCGACGAGGACCGCACGAAGACGTTCGTGGTCGAGATCTCGCCGCTCGGCCTGGTCGAGATGACCCGCCAGAACGTCACGGACGGCGTGCGCGAGATCATGACCCGCGACTGCCCGACCTGCGGCGGCGAGGGCGTGATCAAGTCCGAGGAGACGATCGCCATCGAGGTCGAGCGCTCGCTGCGCGAGATGGTCGCCGCGGAGGCCGCGGCCGCCGCCCGGGACGGCGGCGAGGCCCCGGAGGCCTACCTCATCCGGATCAACCCGCGGGTGACCGCCCAGTTCATCGGCGAGGGCGCGGGCATGCTGCTCGACCTCGAGGCCGACACGGGCCGCCACTTCCACTTCGAGGGCTCCGAGGGGCTGCCGCTCGACCACTTCGCGGTCACCATGCGCGGGACCCGCGAGGAGGTCGCCGAGCGGGCGGTCCCCTTCCGCGAGGGCGAGGAGGCCCACGTCACCATCGTCGAGCCGCACATGTACAACGTCGACGACGCGGTGGCCAAGGTGGACGGCTACATCATCTCCGTGGCCGGCGCCGGGCGGTTCGTGGGGCAGAAGCGGCTCGTGCGCATCGAGGAGGCCGGCCGCACGTCGGCCACCGCGGTGCTCATCGACCTCAGCGTCGAGGAGCGGGCCGAGGCCGAGCGGGCGCCGGTGTCCGTGTCCGCGGGGCGTGGGCGCCGCGGCGGGCGCG
>CALMNS010000652.1 GCA_937871635.1 uncultured Solirubrobacter sp. | reverse complement strand
GCCCTGGGGCGCCGCCTCCTCGCCGCGCGCCTCGGCGAGCGTCCGCTCGAGCTCGGCCAGGCGGCGCGACATGGCCTTCAGGGCGTCGGCGATCGGGTCGGGAAGGTGGACCCAGTCGGCGTCGGGCCCCTCGGGGCGGCGACCCTCCACGCGCACGGGGTGGCCCGGGTTGCCGACCACCGTGGCGTGGGGCGGGACGTCGTGGATGACCACCGCGCCCGAGCCGATCTTCGCTCCGTGGCCGACCGTGATCGGCCCGAGCAGGTGCGCGCCGGCGCCGATGGTGACGTTGTCCTGGACCGTCGGATGGCGCTTGCCGGTGGCGAAGCCCGTCCCGCCGAGGGTCACCCCCTGGTAGATGGTCACGTTCGCGCCGATCTCGGCGGTCTCCCCGATCACCACGCCCGACCCGTGGTCGACGAACAGCCCGTCGCCGACGCGGGCCGCCGGGTGGATCTCGATGCCCGTGCCGATCCGGGCCGCGTGGGCGAGCGCGCGGGGCACGACGGGGATCCCGGCGGAGTCGAGCACGTGAGCGACGCGGTGGGCGAGCAGCGCGTGGACGCCGGGCCACAGCGCGACGATCTCGGGCGCCGAGGCCCCCCGGGCGGCGGGATCGCGGTCGCGGACCGCGGCGACGTCGCGGCGCAGCTCGCGTCCGACGCGGGTGAGGGTGCCGAGTCCGAGCACGAGGGGTGCTTACCCGCCGCCGCAGTCCGAGCAGTCGCCCCGCCGCTCGACCGGGACCCGGGTGAAGGCGAGCGAGCCGAGCTCCACCCGCAGGAAGGCGTCCGTCAGCGGCGGGGCGAACCCGGTGAGCAGCTTGAGCGCCTCGAGCGCCATCAGCGCCCCGACGACCCCGGCGACCGGACCGAGGCCGCCGCCCCCGACGTCGGTGGGCGCTGCCGCCCCGGGGTCGTCCCCGAACACGCAGCGGTAGCACGCCGTCTCCCCGGGCCGGATGGCCATCACGAGCCCGCCGAGGCCGAGCAGGCCGCCTTCGACGAGCGCGGTGCGCGACGCGCAGGCCGCGGCATTGACCGCGGAGCGGGTGGCCTCGGAGCCCGAGCCGTCCACCACCAGATCGTGCCCCTCGAGCAGCCCGGCGGCGTTGCCGGCGTGGAGGCGGACCGCGTAGGGGACCACCTCGACCTCCGGGTTGAGGAAGGCGAGCTTCGCCGCGGCGCTGGGCGCCTTGGCGACGCCGAGGTCGGGGGTGAAGTGCAGGAGCTCGGCCTGGAGGTCGGGGCGCGCGACCTCGGCGTCGTCGGCGATCCCCAGCCGCCCCACCCCGGCGGCCGCCAGGTAGAGCGCCGCCGGCGAGCCGAGGGCGCCCGCGCCCACGACGAGCACGCTGGCCTCGCGC
>CALMNS010000651.1 GCA_937871635.1 uncultured Solirubrobacter sp. | reverse complement strand
ACTCCGCGCGCTTCTACGACGCGGTCAAGGACGGCGGCCCGTCGTTCGCCGAGGCGGCCGCCCGCCCGCCCGGCCGGCTGCGCGTCGCGGTCTCCACGAAGATCCCCCCGCCGGTCACCGCCAAGCTCGCGCCCGAGCAGCGCGCCGCGGTCGACGCGACGGCCGCGCTGCTGCGCACCCTGGGTCACGAGGTGGTCGAGCGTGAGGTGGACTGGGGCACCGCGTTCGTCGGCGTGCTCGCCCGCTACCTGCGCGGCATCCACGACGCCGCGGCGAGCCTTCCGCATCCCGAGCGGCTCTCGCGGCAGACGCGCGGCTACGTGCGGCTCGGCGGGCTCGTGCCGCCGTCCGTCGTGGCCCGGGCCATGGCCACCGAGGCGACCGACCGGGCGCGCATCAACGCCGTCTTCGCCGAGGGCGTCGACGTCGTCCTCACCCCGACCTTCGTCCGCGGACCGCTGCGGATCGGCGAGTACGAGGGCCGCGGGGCGCAGTGGACCCTCAACGGGACCGCGCGGGTCGTGCCCCACCTCGGCGCCCTCAACGCCACGGGCCAGCCGGCGGCGGCGGTGCCGGCCGGCTTCCACGACGGCTTGCCGCTCTCCGTCCAGCTCATCGGGCGCCCGGACGACGAGGCCACCCTCCTGTCGCTCTCGGCGCAGATCGAGGAGGCACGGCCGTGGGCGCACCGCCGCCCGCCGCACGCCTCGTGAGCACCGCCGCCGAGCTCCGCTCGCTCGCGGAGTCCGTCGCCCGCGAGGCGGGCGCGCTGCTCCTGGACTACGCCGAGCGCGGTCAGCGGGGGGTCACCGCCAAGTCGACGCCGACCGACCTGGTCTCTGAGGCCGACCTGGCCACGGAGCGCCTGATCCGCGAGCGGCTGTGCGCCGCCCGGCCGGACGACGCGGTGGTAGGGGAGGAGGGCGAGACCTTCGAGCCCGCGCGGCCGAGCGGGCTGCGCTGGGTGGTCGACCCGCTCGACGGGACGGTCAACTTTCTGTTCGGGATCCCGCAGTGGGCGGTCTCCATCGCGGTCGAGGACGAGGCCGGCGGGCTCGCGGGCGTCGTCTACGACCCCTCGCGCGACGAGCTGTGGGCGGCCGAGCGCGACGCGGCGGCCACGCTCGACGGCATCCCGGTGCACGGCTCCGTGGCCGGCGACCTGGCCCTCGCCATGGTGGCCACCGGCTTCGGCTACGACGCGGAGGTCCGCCGCGCGCAGGTCGCCGTGGTCGCCGAGCTCCTCCCGTACGTGCGGGACATCCGGCGCCTCGGGTCGGCGGCGCTCGACCTCGCGTGGACCGCGGCGGGCCGCTACGACGCCTACTTCGAGCGCGGCACGAAGCACTGGGACGTCGCCGCCGGCCGCCTGATCTGCGCCCGGGCCGGCCTCGAGGTCCGCGAGCTCGCCCCCGACCCGCCGGCGGAGGGCGGCATCCTCGTCGCGCCCGCCGCCCTGATCGAGCCGCTCGGCACGTTCCTCTTCTAACCGGAGCGCGAAACCACATGCTCATCGCCGCGGCCGCGCGGCAAGCTCCCGCTCTCGCCGCGCCGGGCCCTCCCGCCCGCCGGCGCCCCGCCTACCGGTTCTGGTAGTAGACCTTGTCCGGGGCGATCCGGATCGTCACCCGCCGCTCGCCCGGCTGGTGCATCGGGTACTCGTCGACGCCCAGGTACTTCTTGGCCAGCGAGTCGATGACCGCGTTGGCGTCCTCGTGCGTCCGCTCCACCACGCGCCCCCTGATCTGCGTGTACTCGTACGGCTGCTCGAGGTTGATGACCGTCACCGCCACGCGCGGGTCGCGCTCGAGGTTCGTCGGCCAGTCGCGTCCCTCGGCGGAGTTGAGGATGAGGTGCTCGCCGTCCGTGTCGCACCAGACCGGCACCACGGAGGGCGAGCCGTCCTTGCGGATCGTTCCGACGTGAGCGAAGTTCCTCCCTTCGAGCAGGGCGCGGACGGGAGGGTCGAGCGGCATCGAATCAGGCCTCCTGGGTCTCGGGGACGGCGCGGAGCTCGCGCACCTTGGCGCGGTAGGCGGCCTCGTCGCCGCCCAGCAGGTGCGTACCCCAGCGCCGCCCGTTGTGCACGTGGGGCACCTCGTCGGCGAGCAGGTAGTCGAATACGCGCGCGATCCGGTCCTGCCCGAGGTCGATGAGCACCTTGCGGCGGTGCGAGTGGCGCCACATCGCCTGCTGCTCGCTCGTCCCGTTGAACAGCGCGAGCCGGCCGAGCAGGTCGAGCGCGTAGATCGAGCGGAAGTACGCGAAGCCGACCGGGTAGTCCCCCCAGCGGCAGTCGAGCTCGCTGGTCATCAGCCGGTCGTGGATCTCGGCGTGGCGGATCTCGTCCCAGCACTGGCGGGCCATGTCGACGTGGAAGTCCCAGGGCATCTCCGGGTGCTCGTGGGAGTTGCGGGCCATCAGCTCGGCGGCGCACAGCTCGGCGTCCATCAGCCCGTGGAAGAAGTGGCGCTGCTCCTCGGGATCGGAGGGAACGTGGTTCTCGTCGCCGTTGACGTAGAGCGCCTCGGTCAGGTACGGGTCGCCCTCGGGCGTCACCGTCACGTACGCGTCGCGGGCGGGGTCGTCGAGGGGCGGGAGGATGGTGAGCTCGCGCACCTCGCGCAGGCGGATCGGCAGCGCGCCGAGGTCGCCCTCCAAGGGCGCGACCGCCGGCACGGGGAGCTCGGTCAGGTGACGCTCCTGGCGGTGGCGCAGCTGGGTGAGCAGGCGCAGGCTGGGCTCGTCGACGAGCGGGTCGAGCCCGTCGAGGTGGAGGGCGATCGCGGCGATCAGCGCGGGCTTGAGCTCGCCGTAGGCGACGGCCAGATAGGTGGCGGCGTCGGGCGCCGCGGCGGCGCGGTCGAGCAGCGCGGTGAGCGCCTCGGCCGGGGCGCCCGGGTACTCGCTCGGCGTGCGCAGCTCGTAGAGCCGGCGCTTGACCTTGCTCACGCTCCGCGCGTCGTCGTGCAGGTGGTCTCCGAGCGCGTACTTGACCTCGAGCCGCGGCTCGAGCGCCAGCCAGCCGCTGCCCAGGTGCACGAGCTCGCGCAGCACGTGGAAGTAGTTCGAGAAGCGCACCGCGCCCTCGTCGACGTCGAATCCAGGGGTCATGCCAGCATCGCCTCTTCCTCCTCTTCGGCCAGCAGCCGGCGCCGGTGGCGCCCGATCACGCTGGGCAGCAGACCGCCGCCGGCGCTGACGTTGATCACGGCGCGGTCGGAAATGCGGGTGATGGAGCCCGCGTGCCGACCGCCGATCCCGAACGGGTTGATGTTGAAGCGCTTGAGGCGCATCTGCACGCGCCCGTCCTCGACCGTCGGGAACATCTCCTCCGGTACGGGGACGTACTCCTGCACGATGAAGTCCTGGTCGGCGGCGTGCCGGGCGAGGATGGCCTCCCACGCGTCCGGCTCGGTCTCCATCCCGAGCGCGACGCCGTGGCCGCCGTAGTCCGAGGCCGGCTTGAGCACGAGGCGCTCGCGGTTGTCGGCCACGAAAGGGAGGAGGTCCACGGTCCAGTCGCCGTAGCGGACGCGCCCCGGGCGCAGGATCCGCGTCCACGGGATCGTCCGGCGGACGACCTCGGCCTCCTCCGAGCTCAGGAGGTGGGCGAAGCGCGGGTCCTCGAACAGCGCGAAGAGCTTCTTGTTGTTGGCGACCCGCGAGCGGAACGGGTTGACCAGCGCGATCCGGCCCTCGCCCGCGGCCTGCGCGAGGTGCTCGTGGTCGCCGAGCTCCTCGACGATCGCCCGGCGGTAGACGAGGTGGACCGGCTCGCCGTGGGCGGTGAGCGTCGTCCCGTCGTAGGCGACGTCGTCCAGGGTCGCGTGCAGGGCCTCGAGGCCCTGCTCGCGGGCGGCGGCGCAGACGATCTCGAACTCGGGGACGCTCGGCGAGCCGGCGGCGTCGATCAGGGCGAGGCGGGGCGTCTCGGGGAGGTCGTCCGCGCCGGCCCGGACGTGGGCGTAGGCGTCGAGCAGCGTGGCGATCAGCTCGGGCAGCATCGGCGTGTACGCCGTGTCGAACTCCGCCTTGACCCGAGGGAGCGGCGGGATGGCGGTCTCGAGCCCCTGGTGCAGGACGTCCGTGTAGCCGATCCCCGCCGGCGAGTCGGCGTTGAACTCGAGGAAGCGCACCGTGTAGCCCGACAGGAAGGCGTCCAGCCGGCAGATCCGCATCGGGCGCGGAAAGCGCGGATCGATGCGGACCAGCGCGTCCTCGCGCTCGGGCAGGGCCAGCTCCTCGCGCAGCGCCGCGTCGTGCGGATAGGCCTCGCAGAAGCGGTCGAGCACCCCGCACAGGGCGTGCACCGCCGCGCGCACCCGCCGGACCTGGCCGGGGGAGACGAAGTGCGGCATCAGCACGAACGGGATCGTCCGCCCGTCGAAGACCACGTCGTGAGCGGCGAGCCACTTTTCCACGTCGGCCTCCAGCCCGGCACACGAGTCCCCGAGCTTCGAGAGCTCGACGAGGTACTGGAGCTTGAGGTTGTTGACATGGTCGATCAGGGTGTGAGCGAGAGTACTCCTGGGCTAGCGCTTGGGGCCGACGAAGGCGTCCAGCGCCGCCACGGAGGGGCGTCGCGCGACGGAGATGTTCCAGCGATTCATGCGCCGCCAGTCGATCCCCAGCAGGTCGAGGTGCTCGCAGAGGAGCCCCTTGATGTCCGGCGAGCGGTTGGAGAACTCGTACCGCACGTAGGCGTATCGCTTCCCGGTTCGCGGCGCTTGAACCGTGTTGAGATGTCGGCTGCCGTCGGAATGGAAGAGCCCCCGGAGGAACGCCTGCGGGTGGCGGTGCGTGATGGTTCGCTGCCAGGCCTGCAACACGATCGGACGCAGGTGCTTGCGTCCAGGCCCGTGTTGCGGGAGCAGGCGGATCCACTGCTTCGAGAACGAGCCGACGCGGACGAGGTTCGCCCGCTCGCGCTGGATGAGGACCCGGCTCGTCGGCATGACGAGGCTCATCGCGGCGGCGCACTCGTGGTAGACGAGTGGGTAGCCCGAGTCGAGCGCCACCCGAAGGCGATGGACGCCCCGACGGGTCGTGGTCAGGTCGCCATCGCCGAGGTACATGCCGAGCAGGTACGCGTACGCAGGACCGGGCAGCGACGCCAGGCTCGTGACGAACGGGACCCGCGCCTTCGGACGGCGCCCGGCTCGCCACATCCGGATGGTGCTCGAAGGCACGCCGGTCCGGGCGTTGATGGTGAACGAGTCGAGCCCCTGCTCGACGAGGCCCATCACGTCGTCGATCGTTCCTCTGTCATGCATGCGGCGGGTGGGACTCGAACCCACACGTCCTCGCGGACACCGGGACTTGAATCCGGCGCGTATCGCCAATTTCGCCACCGCCGCAGGCTCCCGGAGCGTATCGGACGGTCACCTCACCATCATCACCGACGGAACGGCGGATCCGGCGGATCCGTCCGCTTCAGGACGAGGTCGTCGTCAAGCTCGCGTCGGTCTGGACCGTGGTGCGGATCGACTCGGCGACCGCGTCGCGCAGCTCGCCGCTGCGGCGGAAGCCCCGCGCGCTCAGCCGCTCCTCGCGACCGTCCGCGGCGCGGGCGCGCACCGTCCACGGGCGGCGCAGGACGACGCGGCCGAACAGGCCGGCGACCAGCAGGACCAGGAGGGCGACGAGCTCGATCACGAGGACGAGCGCCGGGAGCAGCACGGTCGTGAAGAGCAGGACGACGAGCAGGACCGCCCCGACGACGGCGGCGATCGCGAGGGCGTCGTCGGCGAGGCTCGGGAGGTCCCAGCCGCTGCTCCGGTTCCCCACGGTCGGCAGGTCGGAGGGACCTGAGCCGGGATCCGCCCGGTCGTGGCGGTCCGGGCGCGGCTTGCGGATCCGCGGCCGCGCGGGCAGCCACTCGCGGGCCACCCGCCACTCGGTGCCGTCG
>CALMNS010000650.1 GCA_937871635.1 uncultured Solirubrobacter sp. | reverse complement strand
GTCGAGCGCGACGAGCGGGTCGAGCGCCTCGGGGGCGAGCGCGGCGAGTGCCTCGAGCGGGTCCTCGGGCGCGGGCATCAGCTCTCGGGCAGCCCGGGGATCTCGCCACCGCGGAACGCCTCGACGAAGCGGCGGTGGTCGTCGCGGGCCAGCGCCCCGTAGGTCGCGCCGAAGTCGGCCAGCTCGCGGGCGAAGGCCTCCTCCTCGCCGCCGACGGCGGCCACGATGGCGTCCTCCGTCTGGAAGTCGACCAGGTGCTGGTCCGACCCGGCGTCCGAGACGCAGTGGACCTTGGCAGTGGCCTGCCCGAGCGAGCGCAGCAGCGGCATGATCTCGTCGGGCTCGGTCACCCGGTCCCAGTTGATGTCGCTCGTGTACGGGGACAGCTCGGCGACCACCTGCCCGCGACCGCCCAGCTCGCACCAGCCCAGCCACGGGTCCGCGTGGGCCTGCAGCGCGCGCTGGGACACCGCGGTGCGGTGCCCCTGGTGCTCGAAGTAGCCGCGGATCGCCGGGTCGTCGACCACCCGGCTGGGCGCGGCGATGTTGCCCTGCTTCATCGAGAGGACCACGTCGTTCTCGAGCGCCTGCGAGCGCCCCTCGACCAGCAGGTTGTACGCCGGCAGCCCGGCGGAGCCGATCCCGAAGCCCGATCGCCCGACGACGTCCTTGACCGTGTAGGAGACGGAGTGCTGGCGGTTGCGGGCCGGGATCGTCTCCAGGTAGCGCGAGAAGGCGTCGAGGACCTCCGTCCGCTCGTCGTCGTCGAGCCGGCGCACGCCGGAGCCGCCCACGAAGACGCGCTCGGTGCCCTCGATCGTGGTGATCCGGTCGAGCATGCGCACCCGGGTCTCGAGCCGCGCGTCGCCCAGGACCTCGAGGACGATCCCCTCGGCGGTGTCGAGGGTGAGGCGGAACTCGTGGTCGCGGTCGCCGGTGGCGAAGGCGTGGACCTGGGCGAGGTAGGCCTCGGCGTAGGCGGTGATCATCGCGTGGATCGTCGCGTCCGAGAGGGCCTTGCCGAAGCCGAGCAGCGCGAGGCTGGCGGCCATCCGCTGCAGGTCCCAGGTGAAGTGGCCGAGGTAGGCCTCGTCGAAGTCGTTGACGTCGAAGACCAGGACGCCCTCGGCGTCCATGTAGGTGCCGTAGTTCTCCGCGTGCAGGTCGCCCTGGATCCAGACCCGGCTGGTGCGCTCGTCGGCCCAGCGGTCCTCGAGGCGGATCACGTCGGCGTAGAAGAGGACCGCGGAGCCGCGGTAGAACGCGAACGGGTCCGCGGCCATCTTGCGGAACTTGCGGCGGAAGGCGCGCGGATCTCGCTCGATGAGCTCAGCGAACGCCTCGACGAGCGCCGCGACGATCTCCTCCTGGCGGTCGGGCGACGCGGCGAGGTCGTCGATCGTGGCGTGCGTGGTCATGGTGTGCCATGGTGGCATGACCTCTGCGGGGTGGCCACGGGCGGGCGTTCGAGCGGCTGCGCGCCGAGCCGCCCCCCGCCGCCGGCGGGCGGCGCTAGCCAGGGGGCTCGAGCGCGATCGTCCGGTCCACCGCGACGGCGTCGAGCAGGCGCCGGTCGTGGGTGACGAGGAGCACCGTGCCGTCGAAGGCGCCGAGCGCCTCTTCGAGCTGCTCTATGGCCGGCAGGTCGAGGTGGTTCGTCGGCTCGTCGAGGACGAGGAGGTTGACGCCGACCGCCATCAGCGCCGCCAGGTTCGCGCGGGTGCGCTCTCCGGGCGAGAGGGACGCGGCGGGGCGGGCGACGTGCTCGTCCTGCAGCCCGAACTTGGCCAGCAGCGAGCGGGCCTCCTGGGCGGCCAGTCCCGTCCGGGCGAGGAAGGCGCCGAGCAGGGCCTCGGCGCCGTTGAGCCCGCTGCGCGCCTGGTCGAGCTCGCCCACGCGGACGCCCGGGCCGAGGTAGCGCTCGCCCGCGCTGAGCGGGACCCGTCCCAGCAGCGCCTCGACCACCGTCGACTTGCCCGAGCCGTTCGGACCGGCGAGCGCGACGCGCTCGCCCCAGCCCAGCTCGAGGTCGACGGGCCCG
>CALMNS010000649.1 GCA_937871635.1 uncultured Solirubrobacter sp. | reverse complement strand
CAACCCGGCCCCGCGGCCCCCGGCGACGCGCCGCGAGGACGCCCCGCCGTCGGTGGCGGCGGTCAAGGAGCGCCTCTTCGCCAACCCCGAGCGGCCGCGGGCCCAGGAGGCCGGCGGCGATCAGCAGCTCGTCGACCAGGGCGCCCACGTCGCCGGCGTCACGACGGCGCGGGGGCTCTCCCAGCTCTTCGGGCTCGACCGCGAGGACATCCTCCTCAAGGACCTCAAGGTCGGGTCGAAGGTCGCGGCGGGCACCATCCTCGGCCGCATCGGGCTCTCGGCCGACGCCGAGGTCGCCCCGCACGTCCTCTTCGAGATCCGCCCCGCCGGCCGGGGCGCCCCGCGCATCGACCCCAAGCCGATCCTCGACGGCTGGAAGCTCCTCGAGTCGACGGCCATCTACCGCGCGCAGGGCAAGAACCCGTTCTTCGGCCGCGACGCCGCCAACCCCACCATCGGCCAGATCCTGCTCATGAGCAAGGAGACGCTGGCGCGGCGCGTCGTCGAGAACCCCCGCATCGACATCTACGGCTGCGGCCGGCGCGACGTGCAGACGGGGCAGGTCGACCGCCGCGTCCTCGCGACGCTCGAGTTCCTCGCCGCCTCGGGCCTCCGGCCGACGGTCACCTCGCTCAAGTGCGGCCACGGCTACCTCACCGCCTCGGGCAACGTCTCGGCGCACTCCTCGGGCAACGCGGTGGATATCGCGGCCGTCAACGGGATCCCGATCCTCGGCCACCAGGGCCAGGGCTCGGTGACCGAGCTGACCATCCAGCGCCTGCTCACCCTGCAGGGGACGATGGAGCCGAACCAGATCATCTCGCTGATGAAGTTCGCCGACCGGCCGAACACGCTGGCCATGGGCGATCACGCCGACCACATCCACGTGGGCTGGCAGCCCCGGTACGGCTCGGGCGGGACCCTGTCGAGGCGGGTCGACGCCGCGCTCAAGCCCCGGCAGTGGATCAAGCTGATCGACCGCCTGGGCCGGATCGACAACCCGACGGTGCGCACCAAGCCGTCCAAGGGCGCGATCAAGGTGAAGAAGCGCGCGTCCCGCGCGCACGCGGGCGAGTAGCGCCCGGCCCGCGCTGTTCTTCCGGTTCGTCCAGTGGGAGTTCCCCGGCCGGCTCGGCCCGGCGGCCGGGCGCTACGTGGTGCGCTCGACCCCCGCGGAGGAGCCCGAGCACGTGCTCGTCCTGCACGAGACGACGGGGCCGCGCACCGGACCCCGGTCCCGGCGCCGTCCGCGGGTTGCCGCCCGCGACGAGCCCGTCGTCCCGGTGACGATCGCCACGGTGATCGAGGCGACGGCCACGGCGGTCGACGACGCGCCGAGCGAGCTGGCCGGCGCCGGGCAGGCGACGGCCGACGCGGCGTTCGCGATCCTGCGGACGGCGGTCCACGGGCACCGGGTCGCGGCGGCGGATCCCTCCGTGGCCGAGGTCGTCGCCGAGCACGCCCTGGTGGTGCGGGTCGGCTACGGCTCGGGCGAGGAGGTGGCCGAGGGACGCTGGACCGCGGCGCGCGAGCTCCCGCC
>CALMNS010000648.1 GCA_937871635.1 uncultured Solirubrobacter sp. | reverse complement strand
CGAGCGGATCGCCGCAGCCGCGGGCGCGGCCGGCGAGCTCGTCGAGGAAGAGCCGGAGGCGGGCGAGGTCGGCCCCACCCCGCACCCTCCGCGCATCCCGGTCGGGTACCGCCGCCGGCTCGCCGTCGCGGTCACCGTCCAGGCGCTGAGCGGCGCCCTTGCCCGTGTCAATGGAGGCGATGCGACGTGAACTCCCCCGCCGGCGAGACCCGGCAGATCACCGTGACGGTCAACGGGCAGGCGCGCACCGCGCTGGTCGAGCCGCGGCTCACGCTCGGTGACTTCCTGCGCGACGAGGCCAATCTCAAGAGCGTGCACTACGGGTGCCAGTACGGCGTCTGCGGCGTCTGCACCGTCCTCCTCGGCGGTGAGTCGGTCCGGGCGTGCCTGATGTTCGCCGTCGAGGCCGACGGCCTGGAGGTCGAGACGGTCGAGTCGCTCTCGAGCAACCCGCGCGAGCTGCATCCGATCCAGGCGGCCTTCACCGAGCAGCACGGGCTGCAGTGCGGCTTCTGCACTCCGGCCATGGTGATGCGCACGAAGGAGCTGCTCTCGACGAACGGCACCTACACGGCCGACGAGGTCCGCCACGAGCTCTCGGGGATCCTCTGCCGGTGCACGGGCTACCAGTACATCGTCAACGCGGTGCTGGCCGCGCAGGAGCAGGGCGACGGCGAGCGGGTGCCGAGCGTCGTCCCGAGCGGTGCCAGCGTCGAGGACGGCGATCCGACCGGCGTCGTTGGGCCAGACGGCCCCGGCGAGGGGGCCTACAACGAGAACCCGGAGGACTGACCGTGGCCACCGCACCCCCCGCCCCCCCGACGGACGAGAGCTCCGACAAGCCCACCCTCCGCTACATCGGCAAGCACATGAAGCGGGTCGAGGATCCCCGCTACCTCGTGGGCCGTGGCGGCTACATCGAGGATCTCGAACTGGCCGGGATGGCGCACGCCGCGGTGCTCAATAGCCCGCACGCGCACGCGCGGATCGTCTCCATCGACACCTCGGCCGCCCTGCAGGTCCCCGGGGTGGTGGCCGTCCTCACCGGCGAGGACTGCAAGGCGCACATGGGCCCGTGCGCGAACTTCGGCCCCCCGACCCTCCCGCAGTACCCGCTCGCCGTCGACAAGACCCGCCACTTCGGCGAGGCGGTGGCCGCGGTCGTGGCCGAGACGCTCTACGCCGCCGAGGACGGAGTGGCCGCCATGCGGGTCGAGTACGAGGTGCTCGAGCCCGTCGTCGATCCCGAGGCGGCCCTCGCCGAGGGCTCGCCGCTGGTGCACGAGGAGCATGGCTCGAACCTCGGCTACGAGCGCCAGTTCGAGTTCGGGGACGTCGACGCGGCCTTCGCCGACGCCGACCTCGTCCTGCGCGACACGCTGCACTGGGGCCGTTCCTCCGGCCAGCCGCTCGAGACCACGGGCGCGGTCGCGACCGTCGACCACAACGGCGTGACCACGATCTACTGCAACTCGGTGACCTTCTCGTTCTGCGCCTTCCTGATCGCCACCGCGCTGAAGGTCCCCTCGAACAAGCTGAAGCTGCAGCCGGTGCCGGCCGGCGGCAGCTTCGGCTCGAAGTTCTTCGCCCACAAGGTGCCGACCCTGGCCGCCTTCCTCGCGCTCCAGACCGGGCGTCCCGTGCGCTACATCGAGGACCGCCTCGATCACCTCTCGACCTCCGACCACCACGGCTCGGACCGCTACTACGAGGTCGCCCTGGCGGTCGACCGGGACGGGACGCTGCGCGGGCTCGACGTCGACGTCCTCGACGACTACGGCGCCTTCCTGCAGTTCGGCGTCGGCACCCACGGCAACGCGCTCTCCCAGGTGGCCGGCCCGTACAAGATGCGCGACATCCGCTACCACCTGCGCGCGGCGATCACCAACAAGTGCCAGCAGGGCGCCTACCGCGGCTTCGGCTCCGAGGTCCAGAACTGGATCCTCGAGCGCATGGTCGACAAGGCGGCGCGCGAGCTCGACCTCAAGCCGGAGGACATCCGGCGCAGGAACTTCCTGACCCCGGACCAGTTCCCGTACAAGAGTGCCACGGGCAACCTCTACGACTCGGGCAACTACCCCGGCGTGCTCGACAAGGCCCTGGCCGCGATCGACCTCGAGCACTGGCGCGCGGAGAAGCAGCGGCTGCTCGAGGAGGAGGGCCGCCACATCGGGATCGGGATCGCCACGACGCAGGAGCGCTCGGTGTTCTCGGCGACCGAGTTCTGGTACTGGTTCGACGAGCCCACCTTCCCCATCACGTCGAGCCCCGAGAGCGCGACGGTGACCATCGACCCCACGGGTGAGATGCAGGTCACGCTGCACTCGCAGGCGATGTGGGGCAACAGCCCGGAGACGATGGTCTCCATGGTGGTGGCCGAGGAGTTCGACGTCGATCCGTACTCGGTCAACGTGACCTACGCGGACACCTCGAGCGGGCTTCCCGGGACGGGCCCCGGCGGCAGCCGGTACACGGTGATGGTGGCGGGAGCGGTGCGGGGCGCGTCACGCACCCTCAAGGAGAAGCTCTGCCGGATCGCCGCCAAGGACCTCGAGACCGCGGTCGAGGACATCGAGTTCGTCGACGGCGAGGCGCGGGTCAAGGGCGCGCCGTCGCGCTCGCGCTCGCTGCCCGAGCTGGCGGCCACCGCGTACTTCTTCGCGCTGAACCTTCCCGAGGGCGACCGCAGCGGTCTCGAGGAGGGCTACACCTACGACCACCCCTACACGACCCTCCCGAACGACGACCGCACCGATCTCGGCGTCTTCTATCCGTTCATGGGGCACGCCTGCCACATCGCGGTCATCGAGGTCGACCCCGTCACGGGCAAGCTGGAGTTCCTCGACTACGTGGCGATCCATGACGCCGGGACCGTGGTCAACCCACCGACCCTGGCCGGCCAGGTCATGGGCGGGACGGCCCAGGGGATCGGCACGACGCTGCTCGAGGAGTACGTCTACAACGACCAGGGCGAGCTCGAGACGAGCTCCTTCTGGGAGTACCTCGTCCCGCGGGCGACCGACATCCCGCATATGCGGGTCGGGCACTTCGAGACGCCCTCGCCCTTCACCGAGTACGGCATCAAGGGCGGCGGCGAAGGCGGGCGCATGGTCGTGCCCTCCGCGCTCTCCGCGGCCATCGACGACGTGCTCGCCCACTTCGGGGACGCCCGCGTCTCCGCGCTGCCGGTCACGCCGTGGCAGATCGTCGAGATGATGGGAGACGGTGCCTGAGCTCAGGGCACGACGACGAGGCGGTCGGGCCGCTCGGACCAGTACGCGTCTTCACGCAGGACCTCGAGGTAGGCGTCCGCCAACGGCGTGAGCGTGTGTCGTGCGTAGGCGGCGAGCTCGCGGCCGAGCGGCGGGTCCAGCGGCCGGGCGACGTCCTGGAGGTCGGGCGGCACCGCGTCCTTGGGCAGCAGCGCGGGACCGAGCCCGGCCGCCGCCAGTCGGGCGGCTCCTTCGACCTGGGCGGTCTGGATGGCCGGGTGGGGAACGAAGCCGGCCGCCGCGCACGCGAAGGTCACCACGTCCGACAGGCCGTGCCGTGGCTCGAAGAGCACCCAGTCACGGTCGTGCAGCGTCTCGAGCCGAAGCGGCGCCGGACCGTGGCTGAGGGGATCGTCATGGGGGAGGACCACGACGAACTCCTCCCAGCCCAGCGGCACCACGGGTCCGTGCCAGCGCGCGGGGCTGGGACCGACCGCCAGGTCGGCGAGCCCGTCGCGGACGCGATCCTCGAGCAGGGACCGGTGCCCGAACTCGTGCAGGCGCACCGTCACCCCCGGCCGCGCCCGCCGCCAGCGCGTGATCGACGCCGGGAGGATGCCCACGGCGATCGAGCGGACCGTCGCCAGCTCCAGGTCACCGGTCTCCGAGTTGAGCCCCGCCGTCGCGACCCGCTCGGCCCGCTCGGCGGCGAGCACGACGGCGCGGGCCTGGGGCTCGAACAGGCGGCCCAACGGCGTCAGCCGGACCGTTCGGGGAAGCCGCTCCACGAGGGCCCCGCCGAGTGAGCGCTCGAGCTCGCGCAGCTGCTGGGAGAGGGACGGCTGCGCCACGTGCAGGCGCTGCGCGGCACGGGTGATGGACCCCTCCTCGACGATGGCGAGGAAGTACCCGAGCTGGCGAAGGGTCACGACGGTCAGCATAGGCCGGGTCTATGCCAGTGCAGCTATTCCGTCTTGGCGCCCGCGGGCTCCCGATCTAGGCTTCCGGCGCATGAGAGCCACCGGCATCAACCACGTCTCGGTGAGCGCGCGCGATCTCCAGGAATCGGTCCGCTTCTACACCGAGGTGCTCGGGATGGAGTGCATCCCGACCTACACGTTCGCCTTCCCGGTGCAGTACCTGCGGCTCGGCGACCTCCAGCTCCACCTGTTCGAGCGCGACACGCCCGCGCCCGAGTTCCACCACATCGGGATCAACGTCGACGACTTCGAGGGCGCCTACCTCAAGGCGAAGGAGCTCGGCATCCACGACTCGACCGCGTTCTTCGCGGACATCTACGAGCTTCCCGACGGGGCCGTGCAGATGTACATCCGCGACCCGGCGGGCAACCTGGTGGAGATCGACTGGCCGGACGTCACCACGCTCGATCGCAGCGTCCTGCCCGAGTTCAAGAAGCTCTCCGACGACGTCGAGCAGACCGGGGACGCGCTGCGGTCCACGCTCTACCTCCGCCTCCACGAGCAGTCCGACACCCCCGCGGTCGCCCCGTAGCCGCGACGGATGGGAGCCCAGCGGCCACGGGTCGTCATCGCAGGAGGGTCGCTGGGCGGCCTGACCGCCGCGTTGTGGCTGCGCGACGCGGGCTGTGACGTCGACGTCTGCGAGCGCCTTTCGGCACCGCTGGAAGGCCAGGGGGCCGGCATCGTGCTCAATCCGGCCACGGTGCGCTGGGCCGTCGAGCGACAGCACATCCCCATCGCGGAGATCGGCGTCGCGGCGCAGTACCTGCGCTACCTCGACCGCGAGGCAGGCGTCGCCGCCGAGCTCGTCGCGCCGTACCGCTTCAGCTCCTACGACACGCTCTACCGGAACCTGCTCGGTGCGTTCGGGCGCGACCGGTACCACCTGAGCGAGGAGGTGGTCGCCGTCGAGCAGGACGAGCGCGGGGCCACGGCACGGCTCGCGTCGGGCCGGACGCGCGAGTGTGACCTCCTCGTCTGGGCGGACGGGATCCGGTCCGCCGGTCGGCGCCAGCTCGTGCCGGAGGCGACGGCCGCGTACGCCGGCTACGTGGCGTGGCGCGGCACCGTCTCGCCGGAGGACCTGTCCGAGCCGGCGCAGGAGGCGCTGGCCGACGCGATCACGTACTGCGTCCTGCCGCAGAGCCACCTCCTGACCTACCAGATCCCCACGGCGCAGGGCGCCCAGCTCAACTGGCTCTGGTACCGCAACCTGGCCGAGGGCCCGGAGCTCGACGCCGTGATGACCGATCGGGTTGGCGCGAGGCGTGAGGTCGCCGTCCCTCCCGGAGCCGTGAGCGATGGCCCCCTGGGCGAGGTGCGCGAGGCCGCGAGCGCGATCCTCCCGCCGGCCCTCGTCGAGGTGGTGCACCGGACCGCCAACCCCTTCCTGCAGGCGATCTTCGACATCGAGGTCCCCCGCCTGGCGTTCGGGCGCACCTGCCTGATCGGCGATGCGGCCTTCGCCCTGCGCCCGCACGCCGCGGCGGGGTCGGCGAAGGCCGCCGAGGACGGCTATCGCCTCGGCCTGGCCGTCCGCGAGGCCCGGGGCGACGTGGTGACGGCGCTCGAGCGCTGGGAGCCACCGCAGCTCGAGCTGGCGCGAAGCGTGCTGGCCCGCACCCGCGAAGCGGGCCGGCGCTCGCAGCACGACGGGACCTGGGGCGTGGGCGACCCCCTGCCCTTCGGCCTGTACGCCCAGGGGGACAGCCTGATGGCGCCGGTCGGCGCACGATGAGCGCCCACCCGGGGGTGCGGACGTCGGTCGACGAGCTCATCGGGGAGCTTGCGGCCCGCCGGTACCTCGCCGACCGCCCGCTCGCGACGGTGCTCACCGTGGCGCTGAGGCTGGGACGCCCGCTCCTGCTCGAAGGCGAGGCCGGCGTGGGCAAGACGCAGCTGGCCAAGACCCTGGCCGACGTCCTGGGGGCCCGCCTGATCCGGCTGCAGTGCTACGAGGGCATCGACGTCTCCCACGCGCTCTACGACTGGAACTACGCCAAGCAGATGCTTCACATCCGGACGCTCGAGGCGGCGCACGCGGCCGATCGGCGGGCCACCGCGGAGTTGTTCAGCCGGGAGTTCCTCGTGCGCCGGCCGTTGCTCGAGGCCATCGAGCACGCCGACGCGGTGGCGCCCGTGCTGCTGATCGACGAGGTCGACCGCGCCGACGACGAGTTCGAGGCCTTCCTCCTCGAGCTGCTGTCGGACTTCCAGGTGACGATCCCGGAGCTCGGGACGGTCCAGGCGGGGATCCCGCCGTCGGTCATCCTGACCTCGAACCGGACGCGGGAGCTCCATGACGCGCTGCGCCGGAGGTGCCTGTACTTCTGGATCGCCCATCCCTCGCTCGAGCAGGAGGTGGCCATCGTCCGCGCCCGCATCCCCGGGGTGGCCGAGCGGCTCGCGCGGCAGGCGGGCCAGTTCGTGGCCAGCATGCGCGGACTCGACCTGGTCAAGGCGCCCGGGGTGGCGGAGACGCTCGACTGGGTCGAGGCCATCGAGATGTTCGGCGTCGACGACCTCGAGACCGAGCTGACGGAGTGGACCCTCGGTGCGCTGCTCAAGCATCGCGAGGATGTCGAGCAGGTGACCGAGCGGGGGGTCGCGGGGCTCGTCGAGGCCGCGCGGGCCGCGGCCGGCGGCTGATCGCCATGGCGCACGGCGCGGGGGACACGCTGGTCTACAGCCTCGCCGCGTTCGGGCGGATCCTCCGCGGCGAAGGGCTCGAGGTGGGGCCGCAACGGCTCCAGACGGCGTTGCGCGGGCTCGACGCGATGGGGCTGGGCTCCCGCGAGGTCGTCTACTGGACGCTGTTCGGGGCCCTCGTGTCACGGCGGCGGGACGTGGCGGCGTTCGACGCGGCCTTCTCGGCCTTCTGGGACCGCCTGATGGCGGCCCGCGCGCCCGACGACCCGGCGTCGCCTGCGGAGCCGCGCTCGTCGCCGGCCGAGACGGCAG
>CALMNS010000647.1 GCA_937871635.1 uncultured Solirubrobacter sp. | reverse complement strand
CCCCTGGTGCTCCGCTGCCGCCTCGCCGGCCTGCTGCTCGACCTCGGCCACCTCCAGCTCCCGCCCGACCTGCTCGGCGTGCCCGGGCCGCTGCCGGTCGCGTCGTGGCGGCTCGTGCGCGAGCATCCGGTCGCCAGCCAGCGGCTCGTGGCGGCCGTGCCCGAGCTGCGCTGCGTGTCGCTCCTCGTCCGTCACCACCACGAGCGGTGGGACGGAACCGGCTACCCGGACGGTCTGCGCGGCGAGGCGATCCCCTTCGAGGCCCGCATCCTCGCCGCCGCCGACGGCTGGCTCGCCATGACCAGCGATCGCCCCCATCGTCCGGCCCGCTCCCCGCTCGACGCCCGCGCGGAGCTCGACCGGGCCGCCGGGAGCCAGCTCGATCCGGCGGTCGTCGCCGCCCTGCGCTCGGTCCTCGACCGTCGCCGCGACCGCGATCCCCAGCTACCCTCTCCCTAGTTGCACGCACAATGACCGCCCGGGGTGCTTCACCCGCCGGCGAGGAGGGAAGCCACACGCCATGCCCATGCACGTCGAGATCTGGTCCGACATCGCCTGTCCCTGGTGCTACGTCGGCAAGCGCCGCTTCGAGGCGGCGCTCGCCGGCTTCGAGCACGCCGACGAGGTCGAGGTGACCTGGCGGAGCTTCGAGCTCGACCCGGGCGCACCGCCCGCGTGGGAGGTCGACGGGGCGACGCACCTCGCCCAGAAGTACGGCTCGAGTCGGGAGCAGGCGCTGAGCATGATGGCCCAGATGACCGAGACGGCGGCGGGGGAGGGGCTCGACTTCCACTTCGAGCGCCAGCGCGGCGGCTCGACCTTCGACGCCCACCGGCTCGTCCACCTCGCCGCCGCGCACGGCCGCCAGGACGCGATGAAGGAGCGCCTGCTCAAGGCCTACCTCGAGGAGGGCGAGCTGATGAGCGACCCCGCGACGCTGCGCCGGCTCGCGGGCGAAGCCGGGCTCCCCGCCGACGAGGTGGCCGACCTGCTGGCCGGCGACCGCTTCGCCGCCGAGGTCCGCGACGACGAGCGCGCCGCCTCGCAGCTCGGCATCTCCGGGGTGCCGTTCTTCGTGGTGGACCGGGCGATCGGCGCGTCCGGCGCGCAGCCGCCCGAGGTCCTGCGCGGCCTCCTCGAGCAGGGCTGGGCCCGCCGGGCGCCGGCCGGGATCCCCGTCCTCGCCACGGGCGACGCCTGTGGGCCGGAGGGCTGCTGATGGCCGAGCTCGGCGCGGCCCGGATCGAGACCGTCCGGGTGGGGGAGATCGACCTCGCCTACGAGACCTTCGGCGATCCGGCGGATCCGGCCATCCTGCTCGTCATGGGCCTGGCCACCCAGATGCTCGGCTGGCCCGACGCGCTGTGCACCGGCCTCGCCGAGCGCGGTCACTCCGTGATCCGCTTCGACAATCGCGACATCGGGCTCTCCACCCACCTGAGCGACGAGCCGCCCGGCGACCTCGGCGCGCTCATGCTCGGCGACACGTCCTCGGCGAGCTACCGGCTCTCGGACATGGCCGCCGACGCGGTCGGCCTGCTCGACGCGCTGGGGATCGAGTCCGCGCACGTGGTCGGCGCGTCGATGGGCGGGATGATCGCCCAGACCATGGCCATCGAGCACCCGAGCCGGGTGCGGACGCTCGTCTCCATCATGTCCACCACGGGCGATCCGGCCGTCGGCGCGCCGACCCAGGCGGCCATGGGCGCGCTGCTGAGCCCGCCGCCGAGCAGTCGCGACGGGGCGATGGACGGCACCGTCGCCGTCTACCGCGTGATCGGCTCACCGGCCTACCCGTTCGACGAGGCCGAGGTCCGCGAGCGGGCCGGGGTCGCCTTCGACCGGGGCTTCGATCCCGCGGGCGTCTCGCGGCAGCTCGCGGCGATCATCGCTTCCGGCGACCGCACGCCGAAGCTGCGCGGGCTCCGCGTCCCGACCCTCGTCGTCCACGGCGCCGCCGACGTCCTCGTCGGGCCCTCGGGCGGCGAGGCGACCGCGGCGGCCATCCCGGGCGCCGAGCACGTCGTCATCGAGGGGATGGGCCACGATCTCCCGGCCCCGCTCGTCCCCGAGCTCGTCGACCGCATCGCCCGCCACGCCCGGCGGGGCTGAGCTACAGCGGCGTGGTGTACGCCTGGGAGATCCCGCCGTCGACGAGGAAGTTCGTCGCGTTGACGTAGCTCGACTCGTCCGAGGCGAGGAACAGCGCGGCGTTGGCGATCTCCTCGGCCTGCGCGAAGCGGCCCGGGGGGACGTGGACCAGGCGACGCTGGGCGGAGACCTCGTCGGCGGCGAAGAGCTCGCGCAGCAGGGGCGTGTCGACCGGCCCGGGGCACAGCGCGTTGACCCGCACGCCGCGCCGGGCGAACTCGACGCCCATCTCGCGCGACATGGCCAGGACGCCGCCCTTGGAGGCCGTATAGGAGATCTGCGACGTCGCCGCCCCCATCGACGCGACGAAGGAGGCGGTGTTGATCACCGAGCCGCCGCCGGTCTCGAGCAGGTGGGGGATGCCGTGCTTGCAGCAGAGGAAGACCGAGTCGAGGTTGACCCGCTGCACCCGCGACCAGGCCTCGAAGCTGGTGTCGAGCACCGAGACGTCGTCGCTCGGGGAGATCCCCGCGTTGTTGAACAGCACGTCGACCCGGCCGTAGCGCTCGCGGACCTCCGCGTAGGCGTCGCGCACCGCGTCCTCGTCGGTGACGTCGAGCGCGAGGGCGAGCTCGCCCTCGGCGTCCGGGCGCAGGTCGACGCCGACGACGATCGCGCCCTCGGCGGCGAAGCGCCGGGCGGTCGTGGCGCCGATGCCGCTCGCCGCGCCGGTGACCACGCAGACCTTCCCCTCGATCCGTCCGGCCACCCTCAGCTCCCGTCCGTGGCGTAGAAGATCGTCTTGACCTCCGAGAAGGACTCGAGCGCGTGCGGGCCGAGCTCGCGCCCGACGCCCGACTGCTTGAAGCCGCCGAACGGGGTGGAGACCCGCACCGAGGCGTTCGAGTTGATCGACAGGTTGCCGCTGCGCACGGCGCGCGCGACCCGCAGCGCCTTGGCCCCGTCGCGCGTCCAGACCGAGCCCGAGAGCCCGTAGATCGTGTCGTTGGCCATCCGGATCGCCTCCGCCTCGTCGGAGAAGGGCACCACCACCGCCACCGGCCCGAAGATCTCCTCGACCACGGCGCGGTCGCCGGCGGCGACCGGGGAGAGGACGGTGGGCGGGAACCAGAAGCCGGGCCCGTCGGGCGCCTCGCCGCGGATCGCCACCGGCGCCCCCTCGGGCACGTAGGAGGCGACCGTCTCGCGCTGCCTGGCGCTGATGAGCGGGCCCATGGCGGTCGCCTCGTCGAGCGGATCGCCGACCCGGATCGCCCGCACGTGATCGGCGAGCGCCGCGAGGAAGTCGTCGAGCGCCGACGCCTGCACGAGGATCCGCGAGCGCGCGCAGCAGTCCTGGCCGGCGTTGCCGAAGACCGCGCCGGGCGCGGCGGCGGCCGCGGCGGCCAGGTCGGCGTCGGCGAAGATCACGTTGGCCGACTTGCCGCCGAGCTCGAGGGTCACCCGCTTGATGGTCTGGGCCGCCGCCGCGCCGATCGAGCGGCCGACCGCGGTGGAGCCGGTGAACGCCACCTTGGCGACGTCCGGGTGCTCGACGAGCCGCGCGCCGGCCGTCGAGCCCGGCCCGGCGACGACCTGCAGCACCCCCTCGGGCAGCCCCGCCGCGAGAGCGATGCGCTCGAGCTCGAGCGAGGTGAGCGGCGTGAGCTCGGCGGGCTTGAGGACGACGCAGTTGCCCGCCGCGAGGGCCGGCGCGACCTTCCACGACGCGATGTTGAGCGGGAAGTTCCAGGGCGTGATGAGCGCCACCACGCCGAGCGGCTCGCGGAAGGTCATCGCGATCCCGCCGCTCACCGGGATCGTCTCCCCGAGGTGGCGCTCGGGCCCGGCGGCGTAGTAGCGGAAGGTGTCGACGACCATGCCGATCTCGCCGCGGGCGTCGGTGATCGGCTTGCCCGCGTTGCGCGCCTCGAGGACGCTCAGCGCCTCGGCCTCGGCGGCCAGCGCGTCGGCGATCCGGTGCAGCAGGCGCCCGCGGTCGGCCGGGGCCACGTC